>JAGWIE010000154.1 GCA_028866445.1 Rhodospirillales bacterium
GCCAGCGCGTCATCCGGCACATCCTGATTAATAACTGAACCCGCGGCGATCAGCGCGCCATCGCCCACGGAAACAGGCGCCACCAGGGCCGTATTGGACCCAATAAAGGCGTTCGCGCCGATTTTGGTGCGGTGCTTGGCTTTGCCATCGTAATTGCAGGTGATCGTGCCAGCGCCGATATTCGTGCCGGGGCCAATTTCGGAATCGCCCAGGTAAGTGAGATGATTGGCCTTAACCCCCTTGCCGAGCTTGGCCGCCTTCACCTCCACGAAATTGCCGATATGCACATCCTCGCCAATGTCAGCACCGGGGCGCAGCCGCGCGTAAGGACCGATCATGGCACCTGAGTGTACCACGCAGCCTTCCAGGTGTGAGAACGCCTTGATCTCGGCATTGCCGTGGATTTTTACGCCGGGCCCGAACACCACATGCGGGCCGATGACCGTATCCGGCCCGATCTCGGTGTCAGCCGCGAAAAACACGGTTTCGGGTGCCTGTAAGCTCACACCATCGGCCATGAAGCGCGCCCGCGCCCGCGCCTGAAACGCGGCCTCCGCTTCGGCAAGCTCCGCGCGGGAATTCACGCCGAGGCACTCATCGTAAGGGGCATTCAGCGCCGCGACATTTATGCCCTCTGCGCGGGCAATGGCCACAATATCGGTGAGGTAGAGCTCGCTTTTGGCGTTGTTATTGGTCACCTGGGCCAGCCAGTCCCGCATATCCGTACCCAGTGCCGCCATGCCGCCCGCGTTGCAAAACCCTATGGCGCGCTCTGCCTCATTTGCATCAGCATATTCCACAATGCGGGCCAGGTAGTCGCCCTGCATCACCAGCCTTCCATATTTGCCGGCATCCGGCGGGGTCATGCCCAGCAGCACCAGCCCGGCATCGCCCATGGCCAGCCGCGCCAGTAGCCTGCGCATGGTTTCCACCGAAACCAGGGGGTTGTCCGCATAGAAAACAGCCACCGGCCCCTCGCCGAAAAACATCTCAGCCTGGCGCGTGGCATGGGCGGTGCCCAGCCGTTCAGCCTGCACCGCCACCGCGTGCGGAGCGGCGAGTTTTTCCAATAATGGCATCTCCGGCCCCACCACCACAACGATGCGGTCGAACACCTGCTCCGCCGCGCGGATGAGGTGGACGAGCATCTCGCACCCCGCGATTTTATGCGCGGCTTTCGGCAAAGTGGATTTCATCCGCGTGCCAAGCCCGGCGGCGATGATGATGGCGGTGCTTTGCATGTTTACTTGGCGGCGAAAAATGGCGTGCTTTTGGCCAGAACGTTTTCCTGCGAGATGAAGCCGTCCAGCTTCGACACCTTTTCCTGAAATACCGTCCAGCCGGGGTCCTGCGTCATTGCGTTGCGCCGCGTTTCGCGGTCTGCCTGGCTTTCATAGCGCCAGATATGAACCACCTGGTGCAGCGCGCCCTCGATGGTGGTAAAAAACCCCAGGCAATCGCCCAGATATTTCTGCTGCAACGGCCAGGCGTGTTCTTCGTAAAGCTTCAGCCAGGCGTTCATTTTGCCGGGCTGGAATTTATAAGTGCGGATATCCACGATCATGCTGGTATTTCCTCAGGCTTGTTTAATGTCGATCAGGCTTTTACGAATCTTGCGGCTGCGGTTAATCCGGTCTTCGATGTAATCCGTGTCGCCCCAGCGTACCGCGCGTGCCATTGCCTGAGCGTCCTCGGAGAATCGAGAGAACATCTCCAGCAGCGCATCCTTATTGTTGATGAACACATCGCGCCACATCACAGGGTCTGATGCCGCGATGCGGGTGAAATCCCTGAACCCCGTGGCGGCGAATTGCAGAACCTCATCGCGGGTTTCGTCTGCCAAATCGTCCGCCGTGCCGCAGATGGTAAAGGCGATGAGATGCGGCAAATGGCTCACGATGGCGAGTACACGGTCGTGGTGCGCGGCATCCATGCGCGCGGTGCGGGCCCCCAGAGTTTGCCACAGCGTTTCGATTTTTGCTGTTGCTGCCTCATTGCCTTCGGTTGGAACCAGCAGGCACCAGCGGCCCTCGAACAGATTTGGCACCCCGGCATCAGGGCCTGAGAATTCCGTGCCCGCCATCGGGTGCGCGGGCACGAAATGCACACCCTCCGGCACGAAGGGAGACACATCGCGGATGACAGATTGCTTGGTGGAACCAACATCCGAGAGAATGCAGCCCGCTGCCAGATGCGGCGCTATGTGCTCCGCGATGGTCGCGAAGCTGCCAACAGGCGTGCAGAGGATCACACCATCCGCACCCTCCACCGCCTTGGCGGCATCGGCGACATATTCATCACCAAGCCCCAACGCCTCGGCGCGCTTTAAATGCGCCGGGTCGGAATCAGAGATCACCAGATGCGCCACCGTACCCGGATGCAGCTTAAGCCCCCCCGCGATGGATGCCCCGATATGGCCGATGCCGATAAGCACCAGCCGTTTGAACAACGGTTCAGCCATGAGAGAATTCAGTCAGATGTTTCGCAACAAGGCTGCATTCCGCCGCCGTGCCGATGGTGATGCGCAGGCAATGCGGCAGACCGTAGGATTTCACCTGCCGCACGATAATACCATGCTTGCGTAAATGCATATCTGCAGCACTTGCGCGCTCCACATTGGAAAAATCCACCAGAATAAAATTCGCGTCCGAGGGGATCACCTTCAGCCCGGCCTGGGTCAGCCGTTGAGTGAGGCGTCGGCGCTCGGCGCTGTTATGCGCGCGGCTCATCTCCAGCCAATCGGGTTCTTCCAATGCTGCAATGCCCGCGGCCAGCGCAAAATTATTCACGGGAAAGGGCGGGCGCACGCGGTTTAGCACATCAATCACCGCTGGCGGCGCGTATCCCCAGCCAAGCCGGGTGCCGCCCATGCCGAAAATTTTTGAGAAGGTGCGGGTCATCACCGTGTTGTCGCCTGCATCCACCAGCTTCACCCCGGCATCGTAATCGGCGCGTTCCACATATTCAGAATACGCCGCATCCAGCACCAGCAACACATGCTCCGGCAGGGCGTTGCGCAGCCGCTCCATCTCGCTTTGGCCAAGTGCCGTGCCGGTGGGGTTGTTGGGGTTGGCGATGAACACCATGCGCGTGGCCGGGCTTACCAGTGCCAGAATTGCGTCCACATCCGTAGTGAGGTCTTTCTCCGCAGCTTTCAGCACGGTGCAGCCCGCGAGCTTGCCGGAAATCTCATAAATCGAGAAGCCGTGCTCGCTCATGATGAGCTCCGTGCCCGGCCCGCCATAGGATTGAATGAGCAAGGTGAGAATTTCATCGGAGCCGTTGCCGCAGACGATCCGTTCCGGGTCCAGACCAAATTTCTTGCCCAGCGCCTGGCGCAGCTTCAACGCCCCTCCATCCGGGTAACGATGCATGTTGGTGGCGGCCTCGGCGATCGCCTGCAGGGCACCCGGTGGCGGCCCGAACGCGCCCTCATTGGAGGAGAGCTTGATGGGTTTCTCAAACCCCGCCAGCTTGGACTCACCGCCGACATAAGCGGCCACGGAGAAAATTTCCGCGCGGGGAACGGGTTTGTTCACCTCAGATCGTTTCGCTGATTGGGGTGGCATAGCCTCCGGCCACCTGCGGCGGCACGTCCAGCCCGGCAATGGCGGCAAGGCGCGGGTCGGCGTCGTCCACCAGCCCCTCCACCTCCACCAGCGCCAGCAGCCGCGAATCGCCCGGCAGGCGCTTCACCCAAAGCGAACCAGGCGCGAACCCGGCGGCGGCCACTTGTTCGATCATCCTGGTGCGAGACGAATCGGTATTAAAGCTCAGCAGAATCAACCCGCGGTCGTTGCCACTGGCATCCGGCGGCACAGCCGCAACCACATAAGCTTCACCGGCGGGCAATCCTTCCGCCCGGCGGGTCCAAAATGGTATTCTGGCAATAATGTACAGCCGCAACTGGCCGTTGGCGGCCAGCATCGGCCACCAGCCGCCATGGGCGTCATCGCCTTCGGCCAGTGGCGGCAGCACGGCAAGCTGGGCGCCGCCCTCGCGGGTCAAATCCGCCAGGGTCTGCGCCGGATTATGGTGGCGGCGCACCGGGGTGAGCGGGCCAAAATGCTCGCGGGCCAGGGCCAGCCGGGTCTCGGCGTTCTCGCCGTCGCACACCGCCATGGTCTGTCCGCCTTCGATAATCAGCGCCGCGCCGAACATTTCCCGCCAGATGCGGATGATGGCCTGGGCAGGCCAAGAGCCTTGGTGGCGGGCCAGCAAGCGGCGCAGAATGATGGCTTCCCGCCCAGGGCGGATCTTGGTGCCTGTCTTCCCACCCTCGGATGCTACGCTTTCCACCACCCTGGCGCGCTTCATCAACAGGTCGTGAATCTGGTCGTCGATCCCGTCGAGTTCGGCGCGCAATTCGGCCAGGCGCAAGGCTGGGGGGGGGAAATCATTCATCGCGGCGTTAGATACCGCATCATGCGCCTCCGCGCCAAGCCGTATGAAAGGGTTGTTCTTCCATTCCAGCATGGGGATTGCACCACGGGGTTCGCCAGCGCATATGCGGAGATCATCATGGACCAGCCTTCGGCCAGCACCGATTTTCCGCATCAAAGCGTCACCTTCCCAGAAGGTGTGGCGCTGGATTGTGGCCGGGTTCTGCCCAGCGTAAC
>JAGWIE010000155.1 GCA_028866445.1 Rhodospirillales bacterium
CCGCTGCCCGCGATCAGCAATGTTTCAATCAAGGCTGGTGAATCAGCGCTCACCAGCCTCTATCCCGGCCTCACTTTGGCGGCGCTGACTGCACAGATGCCCTCACTCGGCGGCTCCGCCACGCTCAGCGCCAATGGCACGCTGGGGCCATTGCCCTTCGTGATTCAGGCCAACACCACGGCGCTTAATGCCTTTATCCCGCCCGGTTTATTACCCGCCAGCGCCCCGCCTGCCGCCAGCTTCAGCGAAAGTTTGAACGCCAGCCTTGGCAATGCCAGCGCCAGCCTCACCGGCGGCATCGCCACGCCGGGCAGCCTCACCGGTGCTGCCCTGGCGCTGAGCCTCAACATTCCCAGCCTGTCCGCCCTCTCCCCCGCCATTGGGCAACCGCTCCCGGCCTGGAAGAACATCGTGGTGAAAACGACGCTGATCGACCCCGGCGGGCAAGGGCTGAACCAGGCCATCGGGCTGAACAGCCTTACAGCAACCATGGACAATGCCAATTTCGGCGGCGATGCCAGCCTCAGCTTCCGCCCCGCGCCAAAGCTGGAGATCGACCTTGCCATCGCCCAGGCGAATCTCGATGCGCTGCTGGCAGCCTTACCTGCCCCCCCGGCCGTGCCCGTTATTGCAGGACCGGCCCAGCCCCAGAGCGCCTCGGTCGTGCCCAATATCGCCCTGCCACTGAACTTTCTGCGCCAGGCCAGCGCGGATGTGCTGCTAAAGGCCGACAGCCTGACCTACGGCGGCGCGACATTTACGGCGTTGCAGGGCCATGCGGTGCTCAATAACGGCCTGCTCACGGTCGATCCGCTTACCGGCCAGTCCCCCGGCGGGGCCGTCTCCGCCTCTGGCAGCATCGATGCCAGCGAAGACCCGGCCGCCGAAACACTCAAACTCAATGCCCCGGCCTTAGCCCTCGGCCCCTTTCTGCACGGTTTTGGCCTGCCCGCCATGGCCCAGGGTACCGTGCAAGCCCAAATGAACGCCTCCGCGCGGGGCAATACGCTGCCGGACATGCTCGCCACCATCACCGGCCAGCTTGGCCTCGCCAGCGTGAACGGGGTGGTGGATGGCAGCGTGCTGGGCCGCCTGTTCGGCGGGGCGCTGCAATCGGTGGGGCTACCGGCCAGTCTCGCCGCATCGCCTGGGCCGGTTTCCCTGCGCTGCGCCGCCTTGCGGCTGGATGCCACTAACGGCAGCGGGGTTGTGAAAGCACTCGCCCTCGATTCCAGCCGCCTGCTCATGCAAGGCGGCGGTACGGTGAACTTTGCTGACGAAACCCTGGGTCTGGTGCTGAAACCCCGTTTAAAAATCGGCGGCTCTAACGTTAGCGTGCCGGTACAGGTTGGTGGCACCTTCCTGGCCCCCAGCTATAGCGTGGCGCCGCAATCGGCTGTCTCTACCGCGGCGCAAGCGGCCTCCGGCCTGGCGAGCAGCCCGCTGCAACAGGCTTTTGGGGGCAACACATTGCTTGGCCAGGCGGTGGGCGCGCTTGCCGGCGGCAATGCTGATGTCTGCCCCGCCGCACTCAGCCTGGCCCGCATGGGCCAGCCCGGGCCAATGCCATCCGCCCCCGCCAACAGCTCCAGCCCCGCAACCAACGCCAGCCCGCCCGCCAACACCCCACGTAACCTGCTGAACGGGCTGCTCGGCCAATGAAGCGTTTCTGGTCCCGCGCCACCCCGCACCAAGAGGCAGGAGGTTTCACTGTCCAACTTGACCAGCGCGCCGTGAAAATGCCCAGCGGCGCACAGCTTTGCGTGCCTCACCGGGCATTGGCTGAGGCGATTGCGGAAGAATGGGATGCCGCCGGGGCTGATTTTTCACCCGATGACCTGCCGCTCACCCAGCTTGCCTGCACGGCGCATGAGCGCATAACCCCGCATCGGGCGAGCATCGTCACCCAGCTCGCCGCTTATGGGTTGAATGACCTGCTTTGCTACCGCGCGGAGGGCCCCAAACCCCTCGTCGCGCGCCAGCATAAGGAATGGGATCCCTGGCTAAGCTGGATGGAAGCGGCCCATGGAATCGGCCTTATCACCACCAATGGGCTGATGCCGGTTAATCAGCTACCCTGGACGGCAAAGAAGCTGGAAGCCCTGCTTTCCACCCGTGCCGAGTACGAGCTGGCGGCGCTGGGTGTGCTTATTCCGGCCCTGGGCAGCTTCGTGCTTGGCCTGGCTTCGGCCGAAGGCGCGCTGGACGCGCAAGCCGCCTGTGCGGCGGCCATGCTGGACGAGCTTTGGCAAGCCGAACAATGGGGTGAAGACGAAGCTGATGCTGCAAAGCGCGCGGCGTTTGTGGCGGATGTGGCCAACGCCGTACGCTTCATCCGGCTCACCAACGCATAGGGCGTCCCAAGCAAAATAACTGGCCACCCTCCCGTTGAGTGTTTATAATCTTAAACGAACCCACAGGATGGAGACGCGATCAGATGACCACAAACAGCGAAATGATGGCCCGCCGCATGGCCGCCGTGCCGCGTGGCGTGGGCAATGCCCATGCCGTTTTCACCGCCAAGGCCGAAAATTCTGAGCTTTGGGACATCGAGGGCAAGCGCTATATCGATTTCGCGGGCGGTATCGCTGTGCTCAACACCGGGCATCGCCACCCGAAAGTCATCGCCGCCGTGCAAAAGCAGCTGGATGCTTTCACCCATACCTGCTTCCAGGTCACACCCTATGACAGCTATATCGAACTGGCCGAGAAACTGAATGCGCTCGCCCCCATTGAGGGCCCGGCGAAAACCATTTTCTTCACCACCGGCGCCGAGGCGCTGGAAAATGCGGTGAAGATCGCCCGCGCCCATACCGGACGCCCAGGCGTGATCACCTTCGCCGGCGGCTATCATGGCCGCACCATGCTGACGATGGCGATGACCGGCAAAGTGCTGCCTTACAAGAAAAAATTTGCCCCGATGCCGGCGGAAATTTACCACGTGCCCTTCCCACACGAGCAATTCGCCGTGACGGTGGAAGAATCGCTTAAATATATCGACATGCTGTTCCGCGCGGATATCGAACCCTCGCGCGTTGCCGCCATCACCATCGAGCCCGTGCAGGGCGAAGGCGGATTCCTGCCCGCTCCGGAGGAGCTACTGGTGGGCCTGCGTAAACTCTGCGACCAGCATGGCATTCTGCTCATCGCGGACGAGGTGCAGACTGGCTTTGCCCGCACCGGCAAAATGTTCGCCATTGAGCACAGCGCGATCCGCCCGGACCTCATGACCATCGCCAAATCCTTGGCGGGCGGCTTCCCGCTTTCCGGCGTCATCGGCAAGGCTGAGATTATGGACGCGGCGGAGCCCGGCGGCCTCGGCGGCACTTATGCCGGTTCACCTCTGGGCTGTGCAGCGGCGCTCGCGGTGCTGGACGTCATCCGGGAGGAAAACCTTATCGAACGCGCGAATATCATTGGCGCGAAGATGAAAACCCGGCTGCACGCCATCTCTCAGCGCAACGACACGCACCCCATCTCCGGCATTCGCGGCCCCGGCGCCATGATCGCCTTCGACGTGGTGAAAACCGATGGTACACCGGACCCGGACGGCACCAAAAAGATCCTGGCCACAGCGAAGGAAAAGGGGTTGATCCTGCTTTCTTGCGGCGTGTTCAGCAATGCCATCCGCCTGCTCATGCCGCTCACCATCTCTGATGCGCTGCTGGATGAAGGACTGGATATTCTGGAAGCGTCTTTGGCGGTTTAATTCATATTGGCGGCGGCGTGGGCCACAAACCGCGCCGCCGCTTCCACCAACTCGTCGGCCACCGCAGCACCCAACGCCGCACTACCCTCCGCCCACGCGGCTTCAATGGCGGGTTTCGGCACCTCGCCAAACTCCACCGGCGCTTCCACTGTCAGCCCCTCGAAATCCAGCGCACCAAAATCTTTCACCTTCAGGCCCAGCAACGTGCCGCCCTCTGCGGGAGCCGCGCCTTGCCGCACGCAGCCAGACCGCAGCGCCATGTTGAGAGAAAGCAACGGTTCCGCCCCATGGCCAAACCGCGCACTTTCCACGCGCCGTTTTTCCATCATCTGTTTGGCTGATTTCCAGAGATAAAAGGATGGCACCACCACCCCTTCGCGCTTGCGTAAATTCAGCGTCACCTCATGCACCACCGGCACATTGCCGCCATGGGCGTTCAGGATCACAATCCGGTTCAGCCCGTGGCGCAGCAGGCCATCCAACAAATCCGTCAGTACCCGGCGGAAGCTCTCGGGTGCCAGCGCCAACCCGCCGGGGCTGGAGCCAAAATAATCCGCCACACCAAAAGGCAAGGCGGGTGCTACAAAACATGCCACGCCGTTTTCATTCACCCGCCGCGCGATCCGCTCGGCCAGAATATCGGCAAGACAAAAATCGCCCATCGGTTGGTGCGGGCCATGGTCCTCATGGCTGCCCAGCGGAAGCAGAATTACTGGGCGGCGGGGCAAAGCGGCGGCAAGTTCCTGCGCCGTGAGGTCCTGTAGCCGGAAGGAGAATGGCATATTGGTCATACCCCTAGTTTGGCAGCCTCGCTGGACAGTTTCCAGGCGTGTGGTTTAACTCGCCCCCTGAACAAAGGGGATTATTTATGCCAGGTCAGGCGGCGACGGAAACACTGG
>JAGWIE010000156.1 GCA_028866445.1 Rhodospirillales bacterium
GGCGCGGGCCCCGGGCCCTGCGTGAACCAGATGAAGAAGATCGAAGCGATCATCAAGCCGTTCAAGCTGGATGAAGTGAAGGAAGCGCTGCACGAGGTTGGCCTTCAGGGCATCACTGTCGTCGAGGCCAAGGGGTTCGGGCGGCAGAAAGGCCATACCGAGCTTTATCGCGGTGCTGAATATGTGGTGGATTTTCTCCCCAAGGTGAAAATCGAAGTTGTGTGTGAAGACGGCGTTGTGGAACGCGCGGTTGAGGCCATTACCAACGCGGCCCGCACCGGGCGCATCGGCGATGGCAAAATCTTCATCTCCACCGTCGAGGAAGCCATCCGCATCCGTACCGGTGAAAAGGGCGAAGCCGCGGTTTAAACGGGCATTGCCAAGCGGCCCGGCATGGTTATTAACATGCCGGGCGCTACGCGTTTAAAGGCGGGCGCATGGTGCGCTTCGCGGGCCTGAACGGTAACATTTACACAACGGGGAAATAGCATGGCTAAGAAGGCCGAGGGCAGCGACGGCGTCGCGAAAGTTCTGAATTTAATCAAGGAGAACGGGGTCGAGTATGTCGATCTGCGCTTCACCGATCCCAGGGGCAAGTGGCAGCACACCGCCCAGTATATCAGCACGGTCGATGAAGACTCCTTGAAGGACGGCTTCATGTTCGATGGTTCTTCCATCGCAGGCTGGAAGGCGATCAACGAGTCGGACATGATCCTGAAGCCGGATCTGGACAGCGCCGTTCTCGACCCGTTCTCCGCCAAGCCGAGCCTGATCCTATTCTGCGACATCATCGAGCCCGCGACCGGCCAGGGCTATGCCCGCGACCCGCGCTCCACCGCCAAGAAGGCAGAAGCCTATCTTAAATCCACCGGCATTGGCGACACCGCCTTCATCGGCGCGGAAGCTGAGTTCTTCGTGTTCGATTCAGTGAAGTTCGGCACAGGCGGCAATTTCGGCACCTACCAGCTAGACTCTATCGAGGGCCCCGGCTCCAACCTGAAGGACTACCCGGAAGGCAATATGGGCCACCGCCCGGTTGTGAAGGGTGGCTACTTCCCCGTGCCGCCGGTGGACAGCGAAAGCGATCTGCGCGCCGAAATGCTCTCCGCCATGGGTGAGATGGGCCTGCCGATTGAGAAGCATCACCATGAGGTCGCGCAGTCTCAGCACGAGCTGGGCACCAAGTTCGCCACGCTGACCACTATGGCCGACCAGATGCAGATTTATAAATACTGCGTCCATAACGTCGCTCATTCCTACGGCAAAACGGCAACCTTCATGCCGAAGCCGATTTATGGCGATAACGGCTCGGGTATGCACACCCATCTGTCAATCTGGAAAGCCGGCAAGCCGCTTTTCGCGGGCAATGGCTATGCGGACCTCTCCGAGACCTGCCTGTATGCCATCGGCGGCATCATCAAACACGCCAAGGCGATCAACGCGTTCTCGAACCCTTCGACGAACAGCTATAAGCGCTTGATCCCCGGCTTCGAGGCCCCGGTGCTGCTGGCCTATTCCGCCCGCAACCGTTCCGCTTCCTGCCGTATCCCGTACACCACCAGCCCGAAGGCCAAGCGCGTTGAAGTGCGGTTCCCGGACCCGACCTGCAACCCGTATCTCTCCTTCTCCGCTATCCTGATGGCAGCTTTGGACGGCATCAAGAACAAAATCCACCCTGGCGACGCCATGGACAAGGATCTCTACGACCTGCCGCCGGAAGAACTGAAAGACATTCCGACCGTTTGCGGCAGCTTGCGCGAAGCCATCGGCGCCCTGGAAGCCGACCACGAGTTCCTGCTGCAAGGCGACGTGTTCTCCAAGGAGCAGATCGAGAGCTATATCGAGCTGAAATGGAAGGAAGTGTACAAGTTCGAACACACCCCGCACCCGGTGGAATTCGAGATGTACTACTCCGCTTAATTCGCGGATACTCTACGAAAAGGCCGTCCGCATCGCGGGCGGCCTTTTTTAGTTCAATATGTTGTTGCGTTTGTTCAGATCGCTCTGCAGTTTAGTGACATCCTGCTCCAAAAAACCATGAGAGGATTCACTGCGCGGGTAAGCAGGAATATTCAATTCAATGGATATCTTCGGCATAACATAACTCCAAAAAGAGTATGTTATTTATACTAACTAATATAAGCTGCGCAAGAACACTTATCCTCTTAGTCTATAGGAATGCCGTAGGGATATGGTCCATTCACGTAGGGAAGATTGCAATATAAAATATTTTAAGTTTGTTCGTTGATGTAGATAGATTCGTTTTCAAATCCTTTGTAGGGAAAACTACTGTACTGCCGATAACTGTCAAAACCAACGACCGTCCAATCATAAAATAATCCTTGGCCAGGGTCCGCCTTAGTTGCCTCAGCCTCAACTTTGGGCTGGTAATAATACAGCCCGACATAAGGAAACGGGCAGCCATTGCTGAGATGATGCAGCTTAAAAACGATATGGTCGTAATTCTCAAACGGTGCGTGCAGGCTTTTATCCACAATCGTATAGGCCGTCCGGTTGGAGGTGAGACTGCCCGGCGTCCATGAAATGGTTCTGGTCCGGATGAACAGCGTTCCCCGGCAGCCCTCGCCCTGGCCGTAAAACAGCCCGGTGAAACGCCCCTTATACGGCCCTGCCAGCGCCACGCTTTGGCCCAGCGGAAACAACACCGCCATGGCGGCCAGAAGGATTTGTTTGCGGCTCATCATCATACCTTGTGAAGAACGGGCAACCATAGGTTGCGGAGGCGAATCCCGTCAAAGGGGTTTCCTTCGTTAGAAGCGGCACGCCCCTGCTTTGCCGCGGCGATAATTGCGTTTCACGCCCTGGGCCTCTAAATCCCCGCTGGTCATGGCCTATAGCGTTAAAGAGATTTTCTACACCCTTCAGGGCGAGGGCCGGAATGCCGGCCGCGCGGCGGTGTTCTGCCGTTTTGCCGGGTGCAATTTATGGTCCGGGCGCGAGGAAGACCGCGAAACCGCAACCTGCAAGTTTTGCGATACGGATTTCGTGGGCATTAACGGCACTGGCGGCGGGCGCTTTGCCACGGCGCGGGAATTGGCCCACGCCATCGCCACCGCCTGGGCTGGCGGCGATGAGAACAGGCTGGTTGTGCTGACCGGCGGGGAGCCACTTTTGCAGGTGGATGAGGCGTTGGTGGCGGCCCTGCACGCGGCCGGGTTGGAGATTGCGGTGGAAACCAACGGCACTATCGCCCCGCCAGAGGGGATAGACTGGCTATGCGTTAGCCCCAAGGCCGGTGCAGCTTTGGCGGTGGAGCGCGGCGATGAGCTGAAACTGGTATTTCCGCAGGCGGGCGCTGAACCGGAGGCTTTCATCACTCTCGATTTCACCCATTTCCTGCTGCAACCCATGGATGGCCCCGACCAGGCCGCCAACACGCAAGCGGCGGTGGCTTTCTGCATGGCCAACCCGCGCTGGCGGCTCTGCCTGCAAACGCATAAATTTTTGGGAATCCGTTGATGTACGAGCTGAGCAAGCAATTCATCTTCGATGCCGCGCACACGCTGAACCGCAAGATCGAGACAGAGTCCAGCCGCCGCATCCATGGCCATACGTACCGGGCAGAGGTGACGATACGCGGCCATGCCGACCCCGCCACCGGCATGGTGATGGATGTGGGGCTGCTGGGGCGCCTACTGGAAACCACCCGCGACGCGCTGGACCACCGCTTTTTGGATGAAGTGCCAGACCTTGGCCCCGCGACCATGGAAAATCTCTGTGCCTGGATTTGGGCGCGCCTTGCCCCCGCCTGCCCGGCGCTGCACCGGGTGAGCATCTCCCGCGCCTCCAACCAGGATTGCTGCACCTATTTTGGGCCGGAAGCCGCATGAGCCTGGACCCGAACGCCGCCCTGGTGCTGTTTTCCGGCGGGCAGGATTCCGCCACCTGCCTCGCCTGGGCGCTCTCACGCTTCAACCGGGTGGAGACGCTGGGCTTTGATTACGGCCAGCGCCACCGGGTGGAGCTGGATGTGCGGGCACCCTTGCGCAAGGCAATGGCCGGGCTCACTGCCGGCTGGGCGGAAAAGCTCGGGCAGGATCATGTGATCGACCTCTCCGTGCTGGGGCAGATCAGCGATACGGCACTTACCAAAGATGCCGAAATCGCCATGCAGGCGAACGGGCTGCCGAATACATTTGTGCCAGGGCGGAACTTGCTGTTTTTCACCTTCGCCGCCACCATCGCCTACCGGCGCGGCATCAAGCATATCGTCACCGGCGTGTGCGAGACGGATTATTCCGGCTACCCGGATTGCCGGGACGATACGGTAAAGGCGATGCAGGCCGCCCTTAATCTCGGCATGGAAAGTCGCTTCGTGCTGCACACGCCTTTGATGTGGATCGACAAGGCCAAGACCTGGGAGATGGCGCAGAAGTTAGGCGGGGATAGGCTGGTGGAGATGATCCGCACAGGCTCGCATAGCTGTTACCAAGGCAAGCGGGAGACATTGCATGATTGGGGCTATGGCTGCGGCACCTGCCCGGCCTGCGAATTGCGCGCTCAGGGCTGGGAGAGGTTCCGCGCCGAATCCCCCTTGCCCTTTTCCGCCCCCCAGCGTACATAAGCGCCAACAAATACCCG
>JAGWIE010000157.1 GCA_028866445.1 Rhodospirillales bacterium
GCCAGGCCCCATGACAACGCCATGCGACCCATTGAGCCGTAGCCGCAGCCGCAGAGGTGAAGACTCCATCATCGGCGCATTCAACCATTTTATGGGTTTGACTGTCACCATGGCTTATCGATATACCCCGCCAAACATATCGGAGTCTGACATGCCTGTTTCCCGCCGCCTCTTGCTCGCCGCCCCGCTTGCCCTCGCTGCCGCAGGGCGGGCTTTTGCCGCTGAGGCGATCACGGTTGCCTATGCAGGCTCCATGGGTAAGCTGATGGATAAGGGCATGAACCCCTCCTTCACCGCAGCCACGGGTGTTTCCGTGCATGGCATTGGCCAGGGCGCGTTGGCGTTGGCGCATCTCATTACCGGGGGTGCCATGAAGCCGGATGTGTTCGTGCCGGTTTCCGCCGGCCCGGCCAAGATTGTGCGCAAGGCGGGGTTTGCCGAGGGCAAGGCGGTGCCTGTGGCCAGCACCTCCATGGTTCTGGCCTATTCCCCCAGCTCCAAATTCGCCGCACAGCTTGCCGCTGCCAAAGGAGCCGATTGGACGAAGATTTTCCTTAACCCGGCGTTCCGCTTCGGCCGCACAGACCCTACCGTAGACCCGCAAGGCCAATATGTGCTGTTCGCCCTGCAACTGGCCGAGGCTTATTACAAGCTGCCAGGCTTTGCACAGAAAGTGGCCGGACCGATGCTGAACCCCATGCAGATTTTCGCCGAGCCTTCGCTGCTGGCGCGGCTGGAAGCCGGGCAGATCGACGCGACTCTGGGCTATAAGAGCGCTGTGGTCTCGCAGAAGCTGCCCTTCATCGAGCTGCCGGACGCGGTGAACATCTCCAACCCCGCCTTGGGCAAGAGCGTTTATAAAAAAGCCAGCCTGGAAGTGAAAGGCAAAACCATCCACCCCAGCCCGCTGGTGTTTTACGCCATGCCGCTGAAGGCGGCAGCCGACCCGAAGGCGGCGGCGGATTATGTTGCCTTCCTGGCCGGGCCGGATGGGCAGTCCATCTTCAAGCGTTACGGTTACGGGCCGGGCAAAGGGCCGTCTGTGTAACCAGATGCTGCGCGCCGGGTTCCTCATTCTAGTCCTGGCGTTTCTGCTGGCACCCTTATCCGGCCTCATCGGCCATGGGGTTTTCTGGCGGGCACTGGCACTCTCTCCGCAGGATTGGGCGGCCATCGCCACCTCGCTCATCGGCGGTGCGGCGGCGATGATGGTGATCGTGCTGGCGGGCACGCCTTTGGCCGTCTATCTGGCGCGGTCTCGCGGGCGGTTGGTGTTGCTGGCCGAAGCGGTGGTGCTGATGCCGATGCTGATGCCAACGCTCGCCCTCGGCATTCTGCTGGCGGTGGTTTATGGCCCCGCCGCACCTTTAGGCCGGGCGTTTGGAGCGTTGGGCGTTACGCTCACCAACACCCCGGCGGCGTTTCTGCTGGCCACAATTTATGCGGCCCTGCCCACTTATGTGGTGGCGGCGCGGGGTGCCATTGCCCAGGTGCCACCGGATTACGAGGAATTGGCCCGCACTTTGGGCGACACTCCCTTCCGGGCCCAATTGCGCGTCACGCTGCCCTTGGCCCGGCGCGGGCTTTCCGCGGCCCTGTCGCTGGCCTGGGTGCGCGCACTGGGAGAGTTTGGCATCATCCTGATCGTGGCGTATTACCCGGCCGGTATGCCAGTGCAGCTTTGGACAGATGTGCAGGATTTAGGCTTGCAGGCGGTGTTTCCGCTGGTAGGGGTATTTCTGCTGGCCACATTGCCGGTGCCGCTCTGGCTGGGGTTGCGGGCCCGCGCGGCGTGAACGCCATAGAGATCGACTACACGCTTACCACCCCGGTACCGCTGCACGCCTGTTTCACCATTCGCGGGTTCACCGCCCTTCTGGGCCGCTCCGGCGAGGGCAAAACCTCGTTGCTGCGGGCCTTGGCAGGCTTGTTGCCAGCCACCGGCAGGCCGTGGCAGGGCTTGGCGCCGGAGCAGCGGCCCATTGGCTACCTGCCGCAGGAAACCAGGCTGTTCCCGCATTTGAGCGTGCTTGAAAACACCGCCTATGCGCTGAAGGGCAAAACGCGGCTGGAAGCGGCGCGGGCCTTGCTGGCGGAGCTGGGGCTGGAAGAGTTGGCCGCCCGCCAGCCGCACCAGCTTTCCGGCGGCCAGGGCAAGCGCGTGGCGTTGGCGAGAGCCTTGGCGCATGGGCCGCAATTGCTGTTGCTGGATGAACCCTCCGCCGGGCTGGACCGGCAGACGCGGGATGAAACGCTGGACTGGCTGAAGCAAACCGCCATGGCGCGGGGCATTCCCGTGCTGGCGGCAACGCATGACTACGACATCGCCGCCCAGGCAGACACGCTGGCGCTGCTGGCAGAAGGCCGGATTATCCAGCACGGGATGGCGGCAGAGGTTTTCGCCACACCGGTAAGCCGCGCGGCGGCGGAGTTGTTGGGGGCTAAGCTGCTTTAGTTAATCGTTTAATGAAAGCGGAGAGGTGGTGCCGCCGCATTTCGGCTTTCGCCTTGGCGCTGGTGGTCATGTAATTCATCTGCACCACATAACGCTGGCCGACGAATTGCTTATGCCCATGCCAGGTATTGGGGCCATTGGGAAAAACCAGCAGCGTGCCATCCACCGGCGGCACTTCTTTGGCGAAGTTTTCCAAATTCTCCCCATCCCGCAGCAGTCGCAGGCAGCCTTCATGCCTGGCCCACGCCTCGCCATTGCCGGGGTTGAGGTAGAGCAGAATGGTGACGCGCTTGGCCGAGGAATCGGTATGAATGCGCCCGTCCTGTTCGCCAGAATTGCCGCGCAGCGTAGTCATCAGTGGCGCGCCCACGAGATCCAGCCCGAATTTCTCCGCCACGATGGCGCGGAATGCAGGGCCTTCCAGTGCGGCAATGGCGGATTTGGCGGCGGGGCCGAGCTTCAGCGCGCCGATTGGGAAACTGCCACGCGCTTTCATGGCGGGCAAATCCGCAACCACCGCTTGCAGGGCTTCGGGCTTGATGAAGCGCTCCAGCAGGATATGAGGAAAAGGCTCAGCCGAAACCGAAGCCGCGCTGAGCGCGTTAAAATCCGCGACATCCATAGGTTGCATCCAGTCTGCTAAAGCTCTGAAACCGGAGAAAGAGTTAAGCCCAACATGCCGCCCATGCAAGGCAGAGCGGGGTTTCGCATCTTGCTGCGCCGCACAAATCGGCGCAATATTGGCGCAAATGTCCAAGTTAATAATAACGGAACCGGGAGTGATGGCCGCTTACCGTGCCCGCGTGGCCGCCGGGTTGTTGCGTTACGATGCCGCCCAGGCGTTGGCGGCGGAACAATTGCAAACCCTTTGGGCGAAGCTGCGCGGCTACGACCCCCACCCTGTTCACGCCCCGGAAGGCTGGTTCGCGCGGATGTTGCGCAGCAAGCCGGTGGAAGAGGCGGAGGATCGCCCGCATGGGCTCTACATTGTCGGTGATGTCGGGCGCGGCAAATCCATGCTCATGGATTTGTTTTTCGAGGCGGCCGACGTGCCGCGCAAGAAGCGCATACATTTTCACGATTTCATGCAGCAGGCGCATAAGCGGTTTTACAAAATCAAGCGCGAACACCCGGAGGTGAACGACCCAATTCCGCCGCTCGCCGACATCATCGCGGATGAAGCGGCATTGCTCTGCTTCGACGAGTTTCAGGTACACGATATTGTGGACGCGATGATATTGGGGCGGCTGTTTGAGGCGCTGTTTGCCCGCCAGGTGGTGGTGGTTGCCACCTCCAACACGCTGCCTGACGATTTATACGCGGGCAAGCCGGGGCATGACGCCTTTCAGCCCTTCATCAACCTGCTGAAACTGAACCTGGACGTGCTGGTGCTGGAATCCGACCAGGATTACCGGCGCGGGCGCGAGCACGGGCTAAAAACCTGGGTGGTGCCCGCAGATAACAGCGCCGATGCAGCACTCACCCGTGTGTTTGAGCATCTGGCGGAAGGAGAGCCAGCAGGAGCGGAGGTATTGCCGGTTCAGGGCCGGATGCTCGCGGTGCCGGTGGCGGCAAATGGCGTGGCGCGGTTTACCTTCGACGCGCTATGCAAGGCGGCCCTGGGACCGGGGGACTATCTCGCCATCGCGACCCACTACCCCATTGTGCTGATTGATGGCATTCCCTGCCTCTCGCCCGATAATTTCGACGAAGCCCGGCGCTTCGTAACACTTATCGATTCGCTCTATGAGCATCGCTGCAAGCTCTACGCTTCCGCCGCGGCGTATCCGGATGAGCTTTACCGCTCCGGCGAGGGGGCAGAGATGTTCGAACGCACGGCCTCACGCCTGGAAGAAATGCAGAGCGATGAATATCTTGCCTTGCCGCATCTGACTTAATAATTCCCCCAACCGCCCCTCATCGCGGCATGAAACTGCAAGGAAAGCGGGTTTTTCGCCGTTTTATTGCCCTGCGGTGCATGATGCTGCTTGCCCGGCCAGGTGAATCGGAGTAGCAGGCCCCCAACGCCCCCCTTTGTAAACCTTAAAAGATCAGGCAGGCTAACCCCATATGAACATACATGAATACCAGGGCAAGGAATTGCTGAAGTCCTTCGGCGTCG
>JAGWIE010000158.1 GCA_028866445.1 Rhodospirillales bacterium
TTGCCGGGATAAGATTTCCTATCCTCCTCCAGCACCGGAAAAGCCGCGTTACGGAAAACGAAGGTTGGCACGGCCTCCGACCCGAAGCTGACATAGTTGGAAACGCCCTTGGCCGAGCGATAAACCCAACTGCGTTCCAGCCGGTTGAATGGGCGTTCCACCCAGTCCGACAGATATTGGTACTGGCGCATATAAGTGCCCCAGGTTTCCGCGAAATAACGAAAATGGCCAATGACGGGGAAGTTGCGCAAAACCGTGTGCTGGGTCTGCGCTTTGTCGTGAATGAATACCGCGATCAACCCGATAATGATCAGCGCGACGATAATTATCCCTATGGTCATGGCCCTGCTCCTGCCGTTCCGGCAGCGTGTTCATAACCGTTAAGGCGTCTGCTGTCTGCCCTAGCGGCTTGCGCCCGGCAGCCAGACTGTGAATGTAGTGCCCCTGCCCGGTTCGCTATCGATAACCAGCCGCCCACGATGGCGGTTAACCGCGTGTTTGACGATGGCAAGCCCGAGGCCGGTGCCGCCGACAACCCGCGAACGCCCCTTATCGACCCGGTAAAACCGTTCGGTGAGGCGCGGAATATGCTCCCGCGCGATGCCCGCCCCGTTATCCTCCACCAGCACCACAATGCCGCCGGGTGGAAACCGCGTATCCTGCGTGGCGCTGGCGGAGAGTTTGATCTCGCCGCCCGGCTTGCCATATTTCAAGGCATTGTCGAGCAGATTGCTGAAAACCTGGGTGAGCTGGTCAGCATCGGCGGGAATTTCGGGCAAGTCTGAGGCTAACGTCATCGTCAGTCGGGTTTGTTGCGCTTTCACCATCGGTTCCAGCCCCGCGACGATTCGTTCCAGCAACGGCGGCAGATGCAGCATCTCTTTGGGCGGGGAGTGCTCGGAGATTTCGATTTTGGAAAGCGACAGCAGATCGCCGATCACACGCTGCATCCGTGCCGCTTGCTCCGCCATAATGCCGAGAAAACGCTGCTGCGCTTCAATGTCGTCCGCCGCCGCACCGCGCAGGGTTTCGATGAAGCCGATGAGGCTAGCGAGCGGTGTGCGCAATTCATGGCTGGAATTGGCAACGAAATCCGCGCGCATTTTCTCCAGCGCGCGTTCGCGGGTGCGGTCGTTCACGAGCATGTAAACCGGCGCACCGACGGGGATCATCGTCACTTCCAAATCCCGCGTGACAGGTGCGGCAAGCACGATCTCCCGGCGAACGGGGATTCCACCTGCCATTGCCTCAGCAAGCGCCGCGCGGATATCAGGATGGCGCAGCATAGCCGCGGTTTCCGTCCCGAAAGCGGTGATGGCGCTGTCGTTGCGCCAGAGAATGCCGCCGTCCCCATCCAGCTTCAGCAGCGGGTCCGGCAGGCGTTCAACCAACGCCCGGTCCTCTCCCGCGCTGGCGATATGCCGGCCGCGCAGCAGCCGTTCGGCATGAATGAGCCGCATGGCCTCCGCACCCAGATCGCCCATGCCGGGCACCAGAAGCTGCCGCTCAACAGGCAAAGAGTCTGGTGCGGTACGCAGCGAGCGGACAAGTTTTGTCATCACCACGATGTCTCGCCCAAGAAGCGCGGCGAAGCCGATGGCCACCAGGCTGCACACAGCCCAGGAGAGCAATGCAATGGCCGGGCGCAGTTCGCCCAGCAGCGCCAGCAGCGCGAAAACCACGCTGGGTGCCGCCGCCAGCGCCAAAAACAACGCCAAAGCGGCAGGCCACGCCCTCTCCCGATTGGCTTGTTCAGACATCTGCCGTCAGGGCTGGCTCAAGCTGGCGGGCGCGGGCGAGGAGATGCTGGGCTGGCCGGGCGCAATTGAAAACACCGCAAGGCCGCGCTTCACTGTTCCATCCGGTTGCAGAACAATAAGGCCATCCGTGCCGGTGAAGCCGGAAGGTGCTGTAAGAACCTGCGCGGTATAACCGCCAGACGAGGCGGCGAGCTTGGCCAAAGCCGCGGCATCGAATGCGATATCCGCAATGCCGGGCGGCGTGCTGCCATAGGCGGCACTGTATTTGGCTTGAAACGAGGTTGCGGCGGCAGGATCAGGGGCGGCATAAATTGCGCCTAGCAAGGCGGACTGGCTGGCCATTGCGGTAGCAAGCGGTGCCCACATGGCCGGGCCCATCAATTGCACCTGCGGTGCAGAAACATCGTAATAGGGCAGGAAGTTCGCCAGTTCGGCCAGAGTGTCACCATCCGTGGCACCGATGAACAAGGCGTTGAAGCTGGGCGGGGCTACCTGCTGGCGGCGAAGCTCGCGAGCCTTCTCAAGCCCCGCCTCGGTGTTTTCATCTTTCGCTTGCTTGATCTGCGCCATGAGCGCCGCACCCCGCCCATCCCAGTCCGAAATGTTCTTCACAGCGTCGTTCACACTGGAAAAACCCTGGTCGTAAAAAACAATCTGCGGCGGCGGCTCGCTGAGCGATGCAGCCTCCTGCTGCAAGGCTTGTGCCAGGCTGTGACCGAAATCCGTATCTGGTACCAACCCGGCGAGTTGAGTATGCCCAGCATCCGCTGCCGCCTGCGCTACGCGCGCCACCTGCTGGGCCGGGGTTATGCCGAGCGCCCAAACGCCGGGGGCGGAAACCGCGCTGTCGTTGGTGAAGGCGAGAACATTCACACCCGCCTGCTGGGCTACAGGTGCCACGGCCTGGGTTTCACCTGCGGTAAGGGGGCCAAGAATAATACCATCGCCCGCGGCAAGACCCGCCTGAGCGGCACTTACGGCCCCGGCTGGCGTGCCGCCCGTGTCGCGAATATCCAGCCCTGGCATGCTGCCGGGCGGGAAGGCCAGCTTGGCGGCATTGGCAAGCACCTGGCCAACTGGTGCCAACCTGCCGGAAAGCGGCACCAGCAGCAGCACATTGCCGGAGGTTTTGCCGAACCCGCTGGAAGACGCTACGCCGCCCGGTGTTAACGACGCGGGCAGACCAGAGCTGCCCGGAATTTGTGGGGCTTGACCAGCGCAGCTTACCAGCGCCAGCGTGGCACCAAGGAGCGCGGATGAACGAAGATAAGGCACGAGACGCAATTCAAAACCCTCCAACGGACGCGCCCCCCCGAACCCAAATCCGGGAGTCTCTGCCCGCTCTTGTGCTGGTTTCCACGCCAATCGGCAACCTGCAAGACCTCTCTGACCGGGCAAGGGAGGTGTTATCTGGCGTGAATGTAATTTTGTGTGAAGATACCAGGACGAGTGCGGTGCTGCTGCGTGCCCACGGGATTACGCAAAAATGCTTTGCCTTGCATGAACATAACGAGGAAGCAGCACTTCCCCAGCTAATTGCGGCAATGCGCGAGGGGCAGCGATTCGCGCTGATCTCCGATGCCGGAACGCCGCTGGTTTCAGACCCTGGCTATCGGCTGGTGCGTGCGGTGATTGAGGCGGGGCTGCTTGTTTCCGGCGTGCCGGGGGCAAATGCCGCCGTGCTGGCGCTCACACTCTCCGGCCTGCCGCCGCAACCGTTTCTGTTTTCCGGATTTATGCCGCCGAAATCCGGCGCCAGGCGGGCCGCCTTAGCAAAATTACGCGGAGCTGAAATCGCCGGGTTGAACGCCACGCATGTTTTTTATGAAGCGCCACATCGGCTGGGTGAGTTTTTAACGGATGCGGAATCGGCATTCGGCCCGCGCCCGGCAGCGGTGTGCCGGGAACTCACCAAGCATTTTGAGGAATTGCGGCGCGGCACGTTGGCGCAACTGGCCGCGCATTACGCCACAGCAGCGCCGCGCGGCGAGATTGTTGTGGTGATCGGCCCGGCGGAGGATGGTGAGGCCGGTGCCGAGTCGCTCGACGAGTCGCTGCGAATCGCGCTGGCGAGCCTCAGCGTGAAGGATGCCGCCGCCGCCGTGGCGGCCGCGACAGGGTTACCGAAGAAGCAGGTTTATAAACGCGCCCTGGAACTGGCGGATCAAGGGTAGAGGCGGCCCGTTTCCCAGGCTTCGTTGTTTAGCGTGAAGATCACCCGGTCGTGCAGGCGGTAATCGACACCCTGCCAGAACTCGAAATAATCCGGCTGCAACCGCCAGCCGGACCAATATTCTGGCCTGGGCACAGGCTGACCAGCAAAGCGGGCTTCAGCCTCGTTGAAACGCTCCTCAAAAATGGCGCGTGAAGCCAAGGGACGGGATTGCTCCGAAGCCCAGGCACCAATCTGCGACAGACGCGGGCGAGAGGCGAAATATTGATCGGCCGTGGCGGAATCGACCGGGGAAACCGCGCCTTCGATGCGGATCTGCCGTTGCAGGCTTTTCCAGTGGAACAACAGCGCAACCTGGGGGTTGCGCGCCATCTCCTGCGCCTTGCGCGAGCCTTTATTGCTGTAGAACACGAAGCCCTGCTCGTTCCAGCCTTTCAACAGCACAATGCGCGCGGCGGGCCGGCCGTCTTCTCCCACGCTTGCCAGCGTCATGGCATTGGGATCGCTGGGTTCGGAGCGTCCGGCTTCTTCAAACCAGGCGCCAAAATGACGAAAAGGGTCTTCGCTCATCTGCTTTGCGTCTCCGTGAATGTCTGCAAGCCTTGATTGCTGCCC
>JAGWIE010000159.1 GCA_028866445.1 Rhodospirillales bacterium
GTCGACTGGCCAGTGAGATTGACGAAGTTGCCATCGCCTTGCAGCGTGAGAGCAGCGTTGTCGCCAGAGATTGTGTTGTTGCCGGATACAACAAACAACGCCGCGCCATTATTCGCGATGATGCTGTTATTACCAGACCAGACGGAGAGAGTGTCTGCCCCTATGACGGATAACAGGCTGCCAGCGGCACCGCTGACGCTTTGGTTATCTAGTACTGCGAAAAGATTGCCGCTGCCGCCTAGATAAAGCGCGTTTTGTGGCGCGCCGTAGATGAACCCGGAATTGCCGCTCCCGTTGACGCTGAGAATATCATACCCGGCCGGCACACCTGATGCCGTAAGATCGACTACGCTGCCAGAGCCAATGATGATCGTGTTCGGGGAGGATGCGGTTCCGCCCAGCGTGTCTTGCGTGAGGAACTGCCCATCGGCCACGTTTACGGTGTTTGCCCCGGATTCGAGGTTGAGCTTGGTGCCGCCGCCAATAGTGTAGTTGTTGCCGCCGACACTATCATTATAGGTATTACCCGCAGTGGCAACGATACTGGTGCCCCCTTCAGTTACGTTCACAATACTGGAACCGCTTCCGGGTGTGGTGTCGGTAATGGTTGGTGCGCCGGCATTATAAGTGGTGGACCCAGCCACAACGCTGTCGACCGAGACGGTTGAAGAGGGCACGGTGCTGGAGGTGTTGCCTGAAATCAGCGAAGTTGAGGTGCTAACCGTATCCTGCGCACCCGCCACGCTGATGGTTTCAGACTGCGATTGCGCCGCGATGCTGCTGTTGCCGCCGGCAATTGTTGCGGAATTACCATAGCTTTGCAGGGATATCGAGTTGCCGGCGCCGCTGCTCGCCACGGTGTTGTTATTATTAAAGGTAGTAACGCTGGCACCGGAGCCGGTGACGGAAATAGTGGTGCCGGGTGTCGTGTCCTGGGTTGCCTGAGCGGCACCGGTCAGCAAGGCTGTGGGGAGCGTGGAGCCTGGCGCCGCTTCGTCTACAATCTTGGCGCCGTTGCCAGTGACGAGGATACTTTGTGCGTTCGCGGCGAAAACCGTGTCGTTTGAACCGCTGACCGTGAATGCACCGTTATTGGCGAAAACCAGAGCATTATTGCCAGCAATAATAAAGTTTCCGTTCACATATCTCCCCGTGACGGTATCGTTATTGCCGTTGATAACGATGTTCGTTGTCTCGATGCGTTGCTGGGACTCAAAGTTATTATAGCTGCCATTGATGGTAACACCGCCGCCGCTAAAGCCACTGTCTTCAACAACGTTGTAGTTTCCGGTCAGCAGCAACGTATCTCCGTTAGCGCTCCCGCCAGCAGCATTGCCGGCTATGAGGGTATCGGCTGAGCCGCCGAGGGTTATGGCGTTGTTGCCGCTGTTGAGAACGATGCCAATTCCAGAAGCAGAACTCTGCACCGAATTGGAGCCGCCATTGATTGTTGGTGATCCGGAAAGAATCTCCAATGTTTGGCCGCTGTAAGAGCCGTATATGTTACCGGCAATGGTGACAATTCCGCTCAACGTCGTCTCTCCCATTAAAAAACAGAGAACAATGCCAGTGATGCTTCGTTACAAGCTTCCAAGCAAGTGATTGATTAGCTGGCAAAACAGCTCGCGTCAGCAAAATTGTGCACGTTTAACGTGTTGTCCGCCCATGCGAGTTTGTGGTTAATGAATGTCTAAAAAATTCATTGTTTTATGATTTACAACTGAAATACAGGGAGAATGTAAAGCTTACTGTGGGTTCCTGACCACGAACGCTTATGAAGACTTCTAATATAAAAGAGTTGTATCAGAAATATGATGAAATTACCTCAATTAATCAGATTTTAACTTGCTTTTAAAAATTTTTGTGATCGTTTATAAGCTAAATTACAAAATTGTAATTCTGCATTTATAATAAAAGCCGGGCTATTCTGCTGCAGAAGGGCCGAAATGGCCCTTGCCGACACCGGCGGGACATGGTGCATTTCCCGTATGGTAAAGCTTGACAAAATCTATACCCGGGGCGGTGATCACGGCGAAACTTCGTTGGGGGATGGCACCCGTGTGCCAAAATCCGCGGCCAGGATTGTAGCCCTTGGCGAGGTGGATGAGACCAACGCCGCCATTGGCTTGGCCCGGTTGGAAGCCGATGATACGGCGGACAGAATGATGATGCGTATTCAAAATGATTTGTTCGATCTTGGAGCGGATCTGTGCACGCCGATTGTGCATGCGCAGGTGCCTGCCTTACGGATCGTGCAATCGCAAATAGATTGGCTGGAGCAGCGGATTGACGCCGCCACCGCCGCCTTGCCACCGCTGACCTCGTTTATCCTTCCTGCTGGCTGCCCGGCTGCGGTGCGGTTGCATTTTGCCCGTACCGTGGCGCGCAGGGCGGAGCGCGCGGTGGTGCAATTACTGGGAACCCCGGAAGAGGCCGTGAACCGGCTGGTGCTGGTTTATCTCAACCGGCTTTCAGACCTGCTTTTCGTGATGGCCCGCGCGGCCAATGGCATGGGCGGGGCGGATGTGCTGTGGGTGCCCGCCGCAAGCCGCAATGGCTGAACAGGCAGCATCGGGCTGGTCCTTTACTGCTGGTTTTGCGGCGGGTGAAGCGCCAGCGAATTTCTTTGCACTTTATGAGGGGGAGAGTTTCGGTGTACCGGAGCGCGGGGCGCTGGCCATTATCGCTCGTGCCCATGCGGGTGCAAGGGGGGATGCCGAGGCTGCCCGCACGGCGGTGCAGAGCGCTGTGCACACCTTCGCGGAGGGCTATTTCAGCGCGCGACAAACCCTGTCGCCCGGCAAGGCAGCAGCGGCGGCGCTGGCCTCGGTTAACCGTTGGCTGGCGGGGCAGATGCAGGGTAGCGCGCAGGTTTCGCTTTCGGCCCTGATGTTGCACGGCAGGCAGGTCGGGCTGGCGCAACTGGGGGCCTGCCAGATGTACAGGCTGCGTGGGGCCACCCTCACACCGCTTATGCAGCCACATATTCACCCGGTGGAACCCGCCCCCTTTATGCCCGCCAGAGCCTTGGGGCTGGCTGCCGAGCTGGCGCTGGATTTGGGCGAGGCGGAGGTAGAGGCGGGGGATGTGTATCTGCTCATCGCTGGGCTGAACGGGAGTGAGGGTGTTTACCCCGCCTTGCTGCCGCTACTGGCGCGTGCGGGCGAGGAGGAGCTGGCTGATGCCGCCCTGGTCGCATTGGCTGGCTTGCCCGCAGCCGATAAATCGGTCATGGCGCTGCGCGTACTGACCGTGCCTGATAGGGAAGACGATGGCTCCGCCCGTGCGGCATTGGCTCATCTGCCTATCCGCCCAGTCCCGCGGGAAGGCGATGTGTGGGATGATTTCGAAATCGGCGAGGCGTTGTTCCGGGGGCGCTACACGAGGCTGATGGCGGCGAAGGATTTGCGCACCAAACGGGAGGTGGCATTAAAAATTCCATTGCCTTCGATGCTGCAAGACGAAGTGTTTACCGCTGGGTTCATGCGCGAGGCATGGATTGGTGCTGCCGTGCGCAGCCAGAACGTGGTGGAATATATCGAGCTGCCGCCCGAGCGCCGCAGCGCGCTTTATTTGGTTATGCCGCTTTACCATGGCGAAACGCTGGAGAAGCGCCTGAACCATGCGCCGCTGATGAGCCTGCCGGAGGGTATGGGCATTGCTTTCCGGCTATGCGAGGCAGTGCAGGATCTTGCTGCCATCGAGGTGGTGCACCGGGATTTGAAGCCGGACAATGTGATGTTGCTGGAAACTGGTGAGGTGCGGCTGCTTGATCTTGGGTTGGCGTATTTGCCGGGCATAGACGCTGCTAATGCGGCGCGGCCGGGCGGCACCATACGCTATATGGCGCCGGAGCTGCTGAAGGGCACTGCCGCCAATGCGCGCACAGAGGTTTATGCACTGGCGGTGAGCTTCTACCGTATGTTCTCCGGCGGGGCTTTTCCGTTTGGTCAGCATGAGAAGCGCCCCTTGCAGCGCATACGCCCGGATCTGCCCGCCTGGCTGGGAGAGGCGCTGGCCAAGGGCCTGGCCCCCCGGCCGGAGCACCGCTTCGCCGATGCCGGAGCATTTGCCCAGGCCCTGCAAATGGGCCTAGCGGAAGGGCGGGACACGCCGCTGCCGCGCCCGCGCATGGCCTTTAGCGGCTTACAGCTCTGGCGGGGGCTGGCGTTGCTGTTCGCGCTGCTGTTTCTATTGAGCCTCGCTTGGCGGGTGAAATGATCCGCGTGCTCTATATGAGCGATCTGCACCTGGAAACGCTGCGGCGGCGGCGCAGCCTAGCGGATGTTTTGCGTGGCCGTGCCCCGCCGCAATTGGGGCCCGCCTTGAAGGATGTGCTGCCGCCCAGCCTGATTGTGTTGGCGGGGGACATTCATAACGGCTTGCTCAGCGTGGCTTATGCCGACAGCCTGGCCAAGCGCTTCGAGGTTCCGGTGGTGCTGGTGGCTGGCAACCATGAATATTATTTCCAGAATTTGCCGGAAGCGCGCCAGCTCATGGCCAAAGCCGCCAGCGCCAC
>JAGWIE010000160.1 GCA_028866445.1 Rhodospirillales bacterium
TTGGTGGCGGCGGATCTGGTGGCGCTGAAGGACGAATTCACCACCGCCTCCGGCCGGAAGGTTGAGCTTGGCATCTGGGTAGAGCGCGGGGACGAGGCACGCTGCGGCCACGCCATGGACTCCCTGAAACGCTCGATGAAATGGGACGAAAAGGTGTTCGGCCTCGAATACGACCTCGATATTTTCAACATCGCGGCGGTGTCAGATTTCAACGCGGGGGCGATGGAAAACAAAGGCCTGAACATCTTCAACACCGCCTATGTTCTGGCGGATGCGCAAACCGCGACCGACACGGATTTCCAGAACGTGGAGCGCGTGATCGCGCATGAATATTTCCACAACTGGACTGGCGACCGGGTAACCTGCCGGGACTGGTTTCAGCTTTCCTTGAAGGAAGGGCTGACGGTGTTCCGCGACCAGGAATATATGGCCGACCAGTTCTCAGCCGCAGTGAAACGCATTGCCGATGTACGGCTGCTGCGCGCCACACAGTTCCGCGACGATGCCGGGCCGCTCGCCCACCCTGTGCGGCCGGCCAGCTATCTTGAGATTAATAATTTCTACACCACGACCATTTACGAGAAGGGTGCTGAGTTGGTGCGGATGTATCGCACCATCATCGGGCGCGAAGCCTTCCGCAAAGGCATGGATGAATATATCGCCAAGAACGACAATTCCGCCGCCACGGTGGAGGATTTCTGGGCGGCGATGCAATCGGTCACGGATATCGACCTGAAGCAGTTGATGCTGTGGTATGGCCAGGCGGGTACGCCGGACATTACATTCGGGGAAGCTTGGGACGAAGCCGCGAAAAGCTTCACGCTTACTTTGCGCCAGCACACTGCCCCCACCCCCGGCCAACCCGAGAAGCAGCCGCTGCTGATCCCGGTTTCCATCGGGCTGCTGGACAAGGCAGGGCATGACATGCACGCGCAAACCCTGCTGCTGCGCGAGGCGGAGCAGAGCTTCAGCTTTACTCTGCCGCATAAGCCAGAGGCGGTTTCGCTGTTCCGGCATTTCTCTGCACCCGTAAAGCTGAAAGGCCAAAGCCGGGAGCGCCTGGCGTTTTTGGCGGCGCATGACAGCGATTTGTTCAACCGCTGGGATGCTTTGCAGCAATATGCCACTGCTGTGCTGCTAGAGGGCGTTGCCGCCCACCAAGTGGGGCAGCCCTTCACGCTGGATGAAGGATTGAAAGAGGCAATCGCCGCCACGCTGCGCGATGCCGCGCAAGACCCCGCCTTTGCCGCAGAGGCGCTGGTGCTGCCCATGGAATCCCTGCTGGCGGATGAAATGAAGCCTGTAGACCCCACAGCCATCCATGCCATACGGCAGGCGGCGCGCAAGGCGCTGGGCCAGGCGCTGCGGGCGGAATTTCTGGCGGCTTACGAGGCGTTTGGCGGCTATGCGGCGGAAGATGTTTCGGGTGCTGCCATGGGTGCCAGAGCCTTGCGCAACACGGCACTGGGCTACCTTACCGCCGCAGGTGATACCGCTCTGGCGGCAGCGCAATTTGCTGACGCAAAGGGCATGACAGCCAAGCTCGCCGCGCTGGCGAATTTGATGGATGCACCTGGCCCGGCGCGGGAGGACGCGCTGGACGCCTTCTACCGCCAATGGGCCGGCACGCCGCTGGTGCTGGATAAATGGTTCAGCGTGCAGGCCCGCAGCAATGCGGCCGATACGCTGGCCCGCGTGCAGGCGCTTTCCACCCATAAAGCCATGGATTTACGCAACCCCAACCGGGTGCGGGCACTTATTGGCGCGTTTACCGCCAACCCCGCCAAATTTCACGATGCCTCGGGCGCTGGCTATAAATTGCTGGCGGATTTCGTGCTGCGGCTGGATGAAACCAACCCGCAAATCGCGGCACGGCTGGTAACCGCCCTTGGCCTGTGGCGGCGGTTTGACGCGGACAGGCAAGAATTGATGAAGGCGGAGCTTGAACGCATCGTTACGCGCGAGCATCTCAGCCACAATACGTATGAAATGGCTTCCAAAGCGCTTGCCTGAAGGAATTTAAAATGATCGAACTTTATTACTGGACCACGCCGAACGGGCATAAAATTTCCATCTTTCTGGAAGAAGCAGGGCTGGATTATAAAATCTTCCCCGTGAATATTTCCAAGGGCGACCAATTCAACCCGGATTTCCTGAAATTCGCGCCGAATAACCGTATTCCCGCCATCCGCGACATGGCCCCGGCAGATGGCGCCGCGCCGCTGGGGGTTTTTGAAAGCGGTGCCATTCTGGAATATCTGGCGGATAAGACCGGCAAGTTTTTACCCAAAGAACCGCGCCCCCGCTTCAATGTTCTGCAATGGCTTTACTGGCAGATGGGCGGGCTGGGGCCGATGGCCGGGCAGAACCACCATTTCGTGCAATATGCACCGGAGCGTATTCCTTATGCGATGGAGCGGTATGTAAAGGAAACAAACCGCCTCTATGGCGTGCTGAACAAGCAGCTTGAAGGCAAGGACTACATCGCCGGTGAATATTCCATCGCGGATATGGCGAGCTACCCCTGGATTGTGCCGTATGAACGCCAGCAGCAGAAGCTTGAGGATTTTCCGAATCTGCAAGCCTGGTTTCACCGCATGGCCGCCCGCCCGGCCGTACAGCGCGCTTACGCGAAAGCGACTGAGATAAACAGCGCACCCACCGTATCAGAAGACGCCAAAAAGGTACTCTTTGGCCAAACGGCAAAATGAACCGACAGCTTTACGATTTAACGGCGGCGGACGGCACCCGCTTCAGCCCTTATTGCTGGCGCGTGAAGCTGGCCCTGGCGCATAAAAACCTGAAATATGAATCCATTCCCTGGCATTTTACCGAAAAAGGGGCGATTGCCGCCTCTGGCCAGGAGAAGGTGCCGGTTTTGCAGGATGGCGCCAATATCGTCTCAGACAGCCAGATCATCGCCGATTATCTGGAACGCACTTACCCTAATGAGGAATCGCTGTTCGGCGACCCACCCGCGCGTGCTCTGACCATGTTCGTGAAGGAATGGGCGGAGACGGTACTGCACCCGGCCGTGGCGCGAGTTGTGGTGGTGGATGTTTACCGTCGCATCGCGCCCCAGGATCAGGCTTATTTCCGCACCACGCGTGAGGCGATGTTCAAGCGTAGCCTGGAAGAGATTGAAGCCGGGCGCGGTGCCGCGCTGGAGGCGTTGCAAACGGCGCTGCGGCCGCTGCGCCGTTTGCTGGGCGGGCAGCGTTTTATTGCCGGAGAATCGCCGAACTGGGCTGACCATGTTGTGTTCAGCGCGCTGCAATGGGGGCGGCTGATGTCCTCAACACCGTTGCTGGCAGAAAACGATGCGATCCTGGATTGGATGAGCCGCGTGCTTGCAACCTACGGGCTGGATTAAGCTTTCCAGAACGTCATTAGCATTCCACCGGCGAGGATGAGCGCGCCGCCAGCGATTATCGGCAGGCCAGGGCGCATGCCGAAGGCGAACAGATTGATGATCTGGGCCACCACGAAAAACAGCGCCACATAAACGCCCAGCAGCCGCCCGAAATCCCATGGCGGCAAATTCACCGTGACACCGTAAATGAATAAAACCACGGCGGCGGCAGCAAAAAACCCAATCCGCATGGGCATGGCATGGGCGTGCAAGGCCGTGCGGGCCAGAGCATCACCGCCTGCCTCAAGCGTGGCGGCGAGAACCAGCAGCAGCAAAATGGAAAAATTATTCATAATGCCCCCGAAGCCACACCGCGATCTTAAACTTGCTGGCGATACTGAATGAAGCCTGGTTTCTCCGCCACTTTATCGTAAAGCGCCTGGGCGGTTTTGTTAGTTTCGTGCGTCATCCAATAAACCCTTGAACTGCCCGCCGCACGCGCACGCTCATAAACCGCCTCAATCAAGGCGCGGCCAATACCTTTGCCGCGCGCGGCTTCGGCTGTGAAAAGGTCTTCCAGATAGCAAACATCTTCCACCATCCAGGTGTTGCGATGGAAAATGTAATGCACGAGACCAAGAAGCTGGCCGTTTTCCTCCGCCACCAAAGCATGAATGGGTTCGTCTGCATCAAAAAACCGCGCCCACAAGGCTTCCGTGACATGTTTCGGCAGGTTTTCCACTTTGTAAAAGGTGAGATAACCCTGCCAAAGCGGCAGCCATTGTGCTTTATCCTCGGGGCGGATGGGGCGGATGATCATGCAAGCCTCCCTAAAGCAGCGCTGAGGCGTTGTGCCTCGTTGGTGAAACTCTGCTCGCGTTCGCGATGTTCTTCAAGCACCGCTTCCGGCGCGCGGGAAGTGAAATCCGCGTTGGCGAGCTTTGCCTGCACCTTCGCCAGCTCGGCTTCGGCCTTGGCGATCGTGGTGGAGAGACGTTTTTTCTCAGCCTCCAGATCGATCAGCCCTTCCAGTGGCAGAATGATCGTCGCCTCAGCCAGCACCGCCTGCGCTGCGTTTTTGGGAACCTTGCCGATAAGCGGGCCGATTTCCGAAGCGCGGGCCATGCGCGAAATCGCCTCGAACCAGCTTTGCGCGCGGGCGA
>JAGWIE010000161.1 GCA_028866445.1 Rhodospirillales bacterium
TCCGGCAGACTCTTGGAAGTAAGCTGCTTGGCCAGATACATCGCTACCTGGCGCGGCCGCGCGATGTTGCGCGCCCGCCGGGCGGAAGACATTTCCGCGATGCGGATGCTGTAATGCTCGCAAACGCGCTTTTGGATTTCCTGAATGGAGATTTTGCGGTCATGCGCCTTCAGCACATCGTGCAGCACCTCATGCGCGGTATCCAGCGTGATCTGCCGGTTGAACAAATTGGCGTGTGCCACCAGCCGGTTCAGCGCGCCTTCCAGTTCCCTGTTATTGCTGGTGATTTTACGGGCCAGAAACTCCACCACCTTGCCCGGGACCTCAACGCCCGCGCGCAAGGCTTTCGCTTCCAGAATGGAGTAACGAAGCTCAAAAGTGGTGGCGTGCAAATCCGCCACCATGCCGCAGCCAAGGCGTGTGCGCAGCCGGTCCTCCAGCCCTGAAAGATCGGAAGGGGATTTATCAGCGGAAATTACAATCTGTTTGCCCGCATCCACCAGCGCATTGAACGTGTGGAAGAACTCTTCCTGCGTATTGTCCTTGCCGATGAGGAACTGCAAATCGTCGATCATCAGCACATCCACGCTGCGCAGCTCGTTTTTGAACTCCAGCGTGGATTGCGAGCGCAGCGCGTTGATGAAGCGGTACATAAAACGCTCGGCGGACATATAGGCCACCGAAACCGGCCGGCCGTTCGGCCGCTTGGTCGAAAGCTCCCAGGCGATGGCGTGCATCAGATGCGTTTTGCCCAGCCCCACGCCACCATAAAGAAAGAGCGGGTTGAACCCCGCCGTCGCCGGGGCCTCAGCCACGCGCCGTGCGCAGGCATAGGCAAACTCGTTTGGCTTGCCGACAACAAAAGTCTCGAAAGTGAAACGCTGATCCAGTGCTGCAATCGCCTCCTGGCGTTGCTGCGGCACTGAAGCCGGTGCAGCTGCCTGTTGCGGCTCCGCCAGATCAGGTGCCGCCGGGCGGGCGGCTGGCGCGCCCGTGCGGAACTCAACCCGCCTGACCGCAGCATTTTCCTGCTGCCACAACGCCGCAATCAGCTCACCATATTCCTTATTTACCCAGTCGCGCAGGAAGCGTGTCGGCAGCATCACCACCGCCTCATCCCCCGCCACCCCGGCAAAGCTCACCTGTTTCAGCCAGGTGCGATATTCAACCTCGCCAACCTCAGCCTGCAAGCGCGCGCGCACCCGCGCCCATTGCTCAACCAGCCGTGCTTCATCATTCCATCCAAGGGAGGGTTGCAGCATAACGCCGTTCTTACCACAGGAGTTGATCTCCAGATTGATAGCCATTCTGCTTTGCCCGCCCCTGCCAAAACCGCCGTGCAAACCTCCAACCCGCAAAGCGGCGCGCCTAGAGGCGCATCACTTTCGCAGAAATGAGACATTCAAATACGGTCAATTGAGGTTCTGAGTGTAGGTTGAAACCACTCGCCGAAGCAAGCACTCAAAATCTTCGCCACTTCTTCCAACGCGCTGAAATTTAAAAAAAATAGTCTATTATCAATGAGTTAAAATCGTAAAGTTTCTTATCTGAGTATTTTGGCGCCCTAATAGCGGCAATTTCGTCGGCGCAAACAAAAAAACCGCCATCTCTTGTTATTACAACAAGATGACGGCGGTGGATGTCAGTCTTAATTTATAAACAGAGCAAAAAACCCCGTCTATACCTTTATCAGGCGGCAGCAACAGCCTTGATACGAGCGGATAGGCGAGAAATTTTACGCGAAACCGCGTTGGCTTTCAGCACACCCTTGCCCGCGGCACGCTGCAACTCAGGCTGCATATCGCGGAAAGCTGTTTGGGCAGCTTCCTTATCGCCAGCGGCAACAGCTTCCTCAACCTTGCGGATGAAGCTGTGCACGCGGGATTTACGCGCCTTATTGCGCGCCGAGCGCTTCAGCGTCTGGCGGATGCGTTTCTGGGCAGATGCGATATTGGCCATGATGTCCGAACAAAAGAAGATGTGTAATAGAGCGCGCCGTCTAAACCGCCCGGCGCGTGGCGTCAAGCACCATGCGCCAATCCGGCTATTCGTGGATCACCCAGGTTTTACGCATGGGAGAAAGCACTTCCCAGGTACCGGTAAAACCGGGTTCAATCACAAACTTGTCCCCCGGTCCGGCCTCAATCCGGCGGCCGTCATCGCCCTCCACCACGCAAGCACCGGAGACGATCTCCATATACTCCCACTCTGTGTAGGCGATACGCCATTTGCCGGGGCTGGCTTCCCATTCCCCGGCGGCAAGGTGGCGGGTGCTGTTCTCATAAAGCACGATGGTACGGGTTTTGGGCGTTCCCGCGATCAGCTTCTCCGCTGCCACCTCCTCCCATTGTGCGGTGCCAGCGCGCGGCAACAGGGCCAGGCGTGTCATGGCGTAGACCCCAATGTCGCAGGGCCTGCCCCTGGCAAATAGCTCGGCACGGCGGCATTGCCATTCAGCGGGGCAGGCATTCCTGGCGTGGTGGTGGTCGTCGTGGTCGTCGTGATCGGAGCCACTGCAGCGCCAGGGGGGGCGGCCAGCGGGGCAGCCTGAATCCCGCTTGCTGCGGGCGCCACGCCTGGGCTTATGCCGCTGCTCGTCCAGGAAACCCAGCTCGGCAGATTTTTCTGAATTTGATATTGCAACTGCACATTCATCTGCGTCATCAATTGCTTGGTCAGCGCGTAGAGAGCAGCCCGCGTATCATCCGGGTTGCTGGAGTCGGGAGCCGTCTGGCTGGCGCTCACGCTGGCCTCGGTGAAGCCAGTGGCGCGTCCATCGGCGCTGGCGAGGTTTAAATCCACCGTCATTGCACCGGTCAGGTTGCCATTTACATTATCCACATAGGCACTCTGCACGGTTACCGTCGCGGTGCCTGGCTGGCCGGCGGGTTGCAGCCGCGCGTGCAGCATCGCCATCAGCGTATCGGCGGGGGGTGAAGGGTCCAGCCCGGCTACCTGCACCTGCGAGGGCGTGGGCACATAATTGTTTACAACATCCACCTGGCTGACCTTCAGCAGGATCGGCGGCAGATAGGAATAATCCAGCGGGGCGAAGGTTTGCGCCGGCGGGGTTGAGCCGCAGGAGGCCAGGGCCAGAAGGGGAAGTGCGAAAACCAGTTTTTTCATTCGGGTGCTCCTGCTTCTGTGGTGTTTGGCCGCCCGGCTACATCTTCGCGAGCGAAACGGAAATCAAAATTGCAAAACTCGCAGGTCATGATGATCTGCCCTTCTACAGACATATGGTCCAGATCGTCCTGATTGAACCCTTCCAATATGCCGCCCAGGCGCTGGCGCGAACAGCGGCAGCCAAAACTTAGCGCCCGCGGCCGGGAAACCGCCACGCCCTCTATATGAAACAGCCGGTAGAGCAGCCTTTCCGGGGGCAGCGCGTCATCCAGCAATTCTTCATCCGTAATGGTATCAGCCAGAATGCTTGCGGTGCGCCAGGCTTCCGTCTGGTCGGCCTCAGAAAGCTCCACCCCGACGCCGCCAGCGCCCGCCACACGCTCCAACACCAGAGCTGAGGCCCGCCAGCCGCTTTCGGTTTCCGCCGCCGCCAGAAAAATACGGGCGGGCAATTGTTCGGACGTGCTGAAATAATATTCCGCCATCTCCGCCAGCGTTTCGCCCTCAATGGCCACAATCCCCTGGCTCGGGTCCTTGTCCAGCCCCTGGTCCACGGTGAGGGCGATATACCCATTGCCCAGCAATTGCCGGGCGGAGGCATCTTCCGGAATTTCGGCATCCTCCGCTACTCGCACATAACCGCGCAAGGCACCTGCCTCCGTGCAATCTACCACCAGCATCGGCACCGGGCCATCGCCGCGCACCTGAATGGAGAAAGATCCTTTAAACTTCAAAGCCGTGGAAAGCCCTGCCGCCAGCGCCAGCGCCTGGCCCAGCAGCACCCGCACCGGGGCTGGATGCTCATGGCGGGAAAGCAGCGTGGCCCCCAGCGGCCCCAGCCGCACCAGCCGCCCGCGCACAGGGCGTTCGGGCAAATAAAACGGTGTCACGCCACGCGGCACGGAAAGGTCTGGCACCTGGGGCCGGGTGGAATCTAAAAACGCGGGAAGCTCTGTCATGATGCTGCCAGATAAGCATGTTTTACCGCCGTTGCCAGAAGGCCGGGGGCGCGTTAGCGGTTTCCCATGGCCCAAGATTCCATAACAGCCTCCGCCACCGATTTCGCAGCCCATGTAAAACGCTTCCCCCGCGCCAGCGTGTTGGTGGTGGGAGACGCGATGCTGGACCGTTACGTGTACGGCGACGTGGCACGCGTGAGCCCTGAGGCACCGGTGCCCATCCTCACCGTCACCCGTGAGGTGGCGATGCCCGGCGGGGCTGGCAATGTGGTGCGAAACCTAACCGCGCTCGACGCCTCAGCGGCTTTTGTCTCGGTGGTGGGGGATGACCAGGCAGGCTCAGACCTTACCGGTCTCATCGGCGGGCAGGACCATGTGGAGCCCTGGCTGCTGGTGCAGAACGGCCGCACCACCACGCTGAAAAC
>JAGWIE010000162.1 GCA_028866445.1 Rhodospirillales bacterium
TTCTTTTGCAGCTCGGCCACCTGGCGCTCCAGGCGTTTTTTGTCTTCTTGAAGCTGGGTGATGCGGCCGGCAAGCTCAGCGGCGGGCGCTTTGATGGCGGCGGAGGCTTCGGCCAGCAATTTGGCCTCGTTTTCGACCTCGGCTACCGCTGCCTCACCGGCCACGGCCTCGATGCGGCGGATGCCAGCCGAAACAGCGCCTTCAGAGACGATGCGGAACAGCCCGATATCGCCCGTGCGCGCCACATGGGTGCCGCCGCATAGCTCGATGGACCAGGCGGATTTGGCTTCGTCCGCGCCACCCATGGACACCACGCGCACCTCGTCGCCGTATTTCTCGCCGAACAGCGCCATGGCGCCCAGCTTCACGGCTTCTTCCGGTGTCATCAGGCGGGTGGTGACTTCACTGTTCTGGCGGATATGCGCGTTCACCTCGCGCTCCACCGCCGCCAGCTCCTCTGGTGTAACCGGGCGGGGCTGGGAGATGTCGAACCGCAGACGGTCTGGCGCGTTGAGCGAGCCTTTCTGCGTGACATGCGGGCCGAGGGCGCGGCGCAATGCTTCGTGCAGCAAATGCGTGGCGGAATGGTGGGCGCGGATATTGGAGCGGCGGGTATGGTCTACGCTGGCCAACACGGCCTGGCCCACGCGGGCGGTGCCAGCCTCGACCACGCCGACATGCACAAACAGGCTGCCGAGTTTTTTCTGTGTGTCCGTTATGCGGATACGCAGATTGTCCGGTCCGGTGATGGTGCCGGTATCTCCCACCTGGCCGCCACTTTCGGCATAAAACGGCGTCTGGTTGAGGAGGACGTAAACGGCTTGCTCGGTCTGGGCTTCGTTCGCGGGCTGGCCATCCACCACCAAAGCAGAGATGGTGCCCTCGGCGGTTTCCGTGGAATAGCCCAAGAATTCCGTGCCGCCGCGTGTCTCGTTCAGCTCGAACCACACGGTCTCGGTCGCGGCATCGCCAGAGCCAGCCCAGGCGGCGCGGGCGCGGGCTTTCTGTTCGGCCATGGCGGCGTTGAAGCCTTCCACATCCACGCTCTTGCCTTCTTCACGCAGAGCGTCCTGCGTCAAATCCAGCGGGAAGCCGAATGTGTCGTAGAGTTTGAAGGCCACGGCACCGGGCAGGGCACCGCCTGCGGCCAGGCCGGCGGTTTCTTCGCGCAGGAGGGAGATGCCGCGGTCCAGCAGGGCGCGGAAGCGATTTTCCTCCAGTTGCAGCGTTTCGGTAATCAGCGCCTCGGCCTGGTTCAGCTCAGGGAAGGCCTGGCCCATTTGCCGGGTGAGGGCGGGCACCAGCCGGTACATCAGCGGCTCCTTCGCACCCATCATGTGGGCGTGACGCATGGCGCGGCGCATGATCCGGCGCAGCACATAGCCGCGCCCTTCATTGGAAGGCAGCACGCCATCGGCAATGAGGAAGGAGGCGGAACGCAGATGGTCAGCCACCACGCGGTGGCTGGTTTTAAACGCGCCATCCGGTGCCTGGCCGGTTTCCTCAGCGGAGGCGAGGATGAGGGCGCGCAGCGTATCCGTGTCGTAATTGTCGTGCTTGCCTTGCAGAATGGCGGCGAAGCGCTCCAGCCCCATGCCGGTATCGATGGAAGGGCGCGGCAGGGCGTTGCGCGTGCCCGGCGGGCCTTCCTCATACTGCATGAACACGAGGTTCCAGATTTCGATGAATCGGTCGCCATCCTCATCCGGGCTGCCGGGCGGGCCACCAGGGATGGACGGGCCGTGATCGTAGAAAATCTCGGAGCAGGGGCCGCAGGGGCCGGTATCGCCCATGCGCCAGAAATTATCATCGGTGGGAATGCGGATGATCCGCTGTTCCGGCAGGCCCGCGATCTTCTGCCACAGGCCAAACGCCTCGTCGTCCGTGTGATACACGGTGACGAGCAGTTTTTCCTTGTCCAGGCCGAAATCTCTGGTCAGCAGCGTCCAGGCATGAAGGATCGCTTGCTCTTTGAAATAATCGCCGAAGGAGAAATTCCCCAGCATTTCAAAGAAGGTATGGTGGCGGGCGGTATAGCCGACATTATCCAGGTCGTTATGCTTGCCGCCGGCGCGCACGCATTTTTGGCTGGAGGTGGCGCGGTTATAGGGCCGCTTCTCCTGCCCGGTGAACACGTTTTTGAACGGCACCATGCCAGCATTGGTGAACAGCAAGGTGGGGTCGTTGCGCGGCACCAAAGGTGCGGAGGGCACGATCTGATGCCCGTTACGGCCAAAATAATTCAGGAAGGTGGCGCGGATATCGTTACTGGAGACCATGGCGCTGGATTACAGGGCGGAAGGGTTTTCGCCAAGCCCGCCCTGATCAGGTTAAGCGTTTAATCGTCCCCGCCGTCTTCGCCGCCATCAGCCGCCATCAACGCATCGCCAAGTGCCGAGGACTGGTCGCGGATTTTCTTCTCGATGCTCTCTGCCACCTTTGGGTTGTCCCGCAGGAACTGCTTGGCGTTTTCCCGCCCCTGGCCGATGCGCTGGCTGTCGTAAGAGAACCAGGCACCGGATTTTTCCACCACCCCGGCCTTCACGCCGAGGTCGATCAGCTCGCCGGATTTGGAGATGCCCTCGCCGAACATGATGTCGAATTCCACCTGCCGGAAGGGCGGGGCGAGTTTGTTTTTCACCACCTTCACACGCACATGGTTGCCGGTGACCTCTTCGCGCTCTTTGATCGAGCCGGTACGGCGAATTTCCATGCGAATGGAAGAGTAGAATTTCAGCGCGTTGCCGCCGGTGGTGGTTTCCGGGTTACCGAACATCACGCCGATTTTCAGGCGGATCTGGTTAAGGAAGATCAGCATGGTGTTGGAGCGCGCCACGGAGCCGGTGATTTTGCGCAGCGCCTGGCTCATCAGCCTTGCGTGCAGGCCGACATGCGTGTCGCCCATTTCGCCTTCAAGCTCGGCGCGGGGCACCAGGGCCGCGACGGAATCGATCACCAGCACGTCGATGGAGCCGGAACGCACCAATGTGTCGGCAATTTCCAGACCCTGCTCGCCGGTATCCGGCTGGGAGATAAGGAGGTTATCGACATCCACGCCCAGCTTGCGGGCATAAATGGGGTCCAGGGCATGTTCAGCGTCGATGAACGCGCACACACCGCCGCGTTTCTGCGCCTCGGCCACCGCGTGCAGAGCCAGGGTGGTTTTGCCGGAGGATTCCGGGCCATAGACTTCCAGCACGCGCCCGCGGGGCAGACCGCCAATGCCCAATGCCAGATCCAGCCCCAGAGAGCCGGAGGGGATAACCTCGATGGCTTCTGAACCGCCTTTGGCCCCCATACGCATGATAGAGCCCTTGCCGAAGGCACGCTCGATCTGCGCCATTGCGGCGTCCAGCGCCTTGTTCTTCTCCAGGTCAGGTTTTGCCATCTGTGTCACAGTCGCCATTAAAGGTGCCTCCTGAGCGTCCAACATCGACTCGATTTGTGTCAAACGCGGCTTTTTGCTTACGGTGGATGCAACCATAGCGTGTTTTCCTGACCTTGCCAGAGTGGTTTATTACGAATCTTACAGATTCGCCTCTTGTTAACCCTGGCACGCCAAGAACAAAATAGCAACATATCTGTTAATAAATTGTTCGTTTTTTGTTCTTGCTAACATACACATGTCTGATTGTCTGGGCTGCTGAAAATTTTTATGAATGAAGGATTGCTGGCAACTTCCTTATTTGTCCCTCACGTTCAGCCATCATATTGGCCACCTCCAATGGGTACTCGCCAATTATTTCCACAATATCGCCAGCTTGTTGATGGTCGTCGAGATTCGTAATGACCACGGTGAATAATTCGGACTTCGAGGTGCCGAGAACCATAACAACAGTATTCATCTCAAAATGATACCCCCATAGCATCGGTTCACCATGGGGGTATCATATGTAAGTTTCAGATTCAGTTCTGCGGTAGAACTTTTTGCGACTTTGCCTCGATTTTACAAGCTGCCGCCGCGCCGCCCGATGGAAGCACCCAGCCGCAGCCGCAGCGCGTTAAGCTTGATGAAGCCCGCCGCATCCTGCTGGTTATAGGCGCCGGCATCGTCCTCGAACGTCACCATGCGGGTGTTGTAGAGCGAGTTCGGGCTCTCCCGCCCGGTGACGATGACGTTGCCCTTATAGAGCTTGAGCCGCACGCGGCCGGTAACGGATGCCTGTGACGTGTCGATGAGGGCTTGCAGCATCCGGCGCTCCGGCGAGAACCAGAAGCCGTTATAGATCAACTCCGCATAACGGGGCATGATGCTGTCTTTCAGGTGCCCGGCTTCGCGGTCCAGCGTGATGCTCTCAATGCCCCGATGGGCCGCCAGCAGAATGGTGCCGCCGGGGGTTTCATACACGCCGCGGGACTTCATGCCGACGAAGCGGTTTTCCACGAGGTCCAGCCGGCCGATGCCGTTGGCTTTGCCGTATTCGTTCAGGCGGGTGAGGATGGTGGCCGGGCTGAGCGCCTC
>JAGWIE010000004.1 GCA_028866445.1 Rhodospirillales bacterium
TATGTTTCGCAGATCACCAAAATGCGCATCGCCCGCACCGAAGGCGTGAAACACCAGGATGTTGTGGTCGTGACCTTTAATAACGACGGGTCTTTCGAATCCGCGACCCGGAAAACTCTGGGTGATGCCGTGCCGGTTTCCATGGATGGTAAGCAAACGCCTGTGCCTGGCGGCACTGCTAGTTTCATCCAGCAGCTTGTTGGCGGGGTTGGCAGCTACAGCCCGCTTGGCAACGCTTCTGATACATCAGGTGCTAACGGCGCTTCGGCACTTGGCAGCAATGGCGCATCCAGCGGCCTTGGTAGTGGTTTCTAGGCTGGTAGTGTACCGGCGGCCGCTTCTGCTCGGCGGCCTTGCCGCATTTTCAGCCACGGCCGTGCGGGCGCAAAGCGCGCTTGCTAATGTGCCAGTGCCAAACTTTCAGGCGGCGGCGCTGGACGACAAAACCGGCCCCGGCTTTTCCCGCATCGTTATCGCCCGTTGGGGTGATCTACTGCAACCGGACGCACCGCCGTTCAACCCGGCTGCACTTACAACTGACCAGGCCAACGGCCAGTTTCCTTATGATGCAGTGATTGTGGCGCTTGTCGCACCACCGCCAGCGCAGGATGGTGTGCCGCGCCTGGTGCTTGTTACCGCCAACCCCACAGCGCCCGCACGGATGCTTTTTAACGGCGGTGTTGATAATCCAGCCGTGGCCGGGCGCGAGCAAGGCGTTACTGTGGTGAATTTGCAGTATCTTTCCGGACGCTGGGTCACCGTAGTGGGCGGTTACCAAACCCGCCGCCTCTCAGATGGCTCGCTCTGCCAGCTGTCTGGCCCCGCCGCCGCGCAAATTGGCGCCACCGTGCAAGGCGTGTTGGCGGTGAATGGCGGCAGCGCCACGCCATGGGGCAATGTGCTGCTGGCTGAAGGTGATGCCGGGCCATGGCTCACACGGCTAGCGGGGCTTGGCCTGGGCTATGACGATCCGGCATATGCCGCGCGTTATGGCTGGGTGGTGGAGTTCGACCCGCTCGACCCCCTTTCCCTTCCTGTGAAACGCACAGCGTTAGGGCGCATCGCCAGGGCCGGGGTGCTGGCGGCAGCCACCAAAGATGGCCGCCCGGTGGTGTTCTTCACGCAAGACGCGGCGGCGGGCATGATGTTCCGCTTTGTTGCGGCAACAAACACAACAGACGGAACCGCTTTGGATTCCGGCACGCTCAGCGTGGCGGTTTTGGGCGGGGACGGGATTGATTGGGTGGATATCCCTGGCGACGTGCCAAGCTTGGCGGGACTCGCGAATGCAGGAATTAACGCCGGGGGCGAGAGTTTTGACGCGCCTGCCGGCCTGGCGATGAGTGCGGATGGCATCACGCTTTATCTGGCCTGCGCCGGTAATGCTGCCCGCAGCGTTGCTGATACGCTGAACCCCGGCGGTGAGGCTGGGCATATTGTGCAATTCACCCTTCCTGGAGCGGACATCACCGCCCGGCATTTTCCGGCACACATAGCCTTGATAGCAGGTAACCCAGCCAGCGATGAAGGCACCCAGTACGGCCCCGGCAGCCAGGCATGGCTGCGCAAGCCACGCACGCTGGCCGTTGACCCTGCCGGAAATCTTTGGATCGGCACAGACCAGCGCGGCGATACCGCGCAAACGGCAGACGGGCTGTTTATGATGCAAACCACAGGCCCAGCCCAGGGGGCGGTGGCTTATGCCTATCTCGCCCCCATTGGCGCGGCGGCGGGCGGTGCGGCGTTTGATGCCAGCAGCAAAACCGCGTTTGGTGCCGTGCGCCACCCCGGGGCCACGCCAGGGGCAAGCTTTGCCAACCCCGCCACCCGCTGGCCTACGCTACAACCCGCTATGCCGCCGCAAACCACCATCATCGGGCTGGTAACGCAGTGATCGAAATTATCCGGGTTCAACCCGGATCGGTAGAACTCGAGGCTTGCTTCGCCATCCGCCTCGAAGTTTTCGTGGGCGAGCAAGGCGTGCCGCCTGCGGACGAGCTGGATGAGCTGGACGATGCGGCCATGCACATTCTGGCATTATGGAATGGCACTCCGGCTGGTACGGCGCGTGCCGTAGAAAAAGCGCCTGGTTTACACAAAATCGGCCGGGTGGCGGTGAAAGCGGCGTTTCGTAAATTCGGCATCGGCAAGGCGCTGATGCGGGGGATTGAGTCTGAATGCCCCGGTGACACCTTTATTCTAGATGCGCAGACCCATGCGATCGGGTTTTATGAGCGGCTGGGGTACGCGGCGGAAGGCGAGGAGTTCCTGGACGCGGGCATTCCGCACCGGTTCATGCGTAAAACCGCCTCACTAAAAGGCTAGAAGTCCAGGTCCGCGTAATGCGGTGGTGGTGCCATGCCATTAACCCGATCCGCCAGAACAGCACGAAAGCATGGGCGGGACTTGATGCGCGCGTACCAATCCTTTGCGGCGGGGGAGACTGACCAATCGACATCCCCCATGAAATCCAGCGTGGAAAGCATGGCTGCAGCGGCGAAATCCGCGACTGAGAGATTTGCCCCCGCCAGCCAGCGCCGATGCTCCGCCAACCAGCCGATATAAAGCAGATGCTGCTTTAAATTCGTATAGCCCGCGCGCAGGGCGTTACCATCCGGCGCGCCGAGTTTCAGCGCCTGTTTAAGATTTTTTTCCCAATACAGGTTGCGGACCACCTCGTCGTAAAATTTCTCGTCGAACCAGGCGACAAGGCGGCGCGTTTCCACACGCTCGGGCTGGGCGCGGCTAAGGAGCGATGTGTCAGGATAGGATTCCTCCAAATACTCGCAAATCACCCGCGAGTCTGGAACAACAAGTCCATTATCCTCGATGAGCGTAGGCACGGTACAGGCAGGGTTAAGCTCCAGGTAGCTTGGCTGGCGGTCCCAAATTTTTTCAACCCGTAGCTCGAAGGGCAGACGTTTCTCGGCCAGAACCATTCGCACCTTGCGCGAATAGGGGGAGAGCGGAAGGTGATAAAGGACTCGCATGGCCGGGATTATGGCATTCTAAAAAGCCCGCAAAAAGAGGCTGCCTTTTTAAAAAAGGCAGCCTCTTGCACGTTAGGACGACGGCTAGGCCGTTTTTAGCGCAGGCGCGCCATCAAGCGCTTCGGGCAAGTATTTAATATACTCCGTTGGCACGACCTGCCAGAAATGTGGGGCCTCGCGTTCCCAGTCGTTCAGCAGCGTAGCAGCATAGCGGCTTTCTGTTTCAGCCACATGCCGCTCCACCAGCCCGCGCAGCACGCCGGCCCAATGGGCGGAATTAACACGTTGCCAATGCAACGTTTCCTTATTTACCCGCATCTCGAACCTGTTCGCGCGGTCGTAAACAAAAGCGATGCCACCGGTGAAGCCCGCGCCGAAATTATCGCCGACCTCGCCCAGAATAACGACCGTGCCGCCAGTCATGTATTCGCAGGCATTGGAGCCGACACCTTCAACAACAGTGACAGCGCCCGAGTTGCGAACGGCAAAACGTTCGCCCGCCAGACCCCCCGCAAATAAGCTGCCAGCAGTGGCACCATAGAGCACCGTGTTGCCGATGATCGTGTTCTCGCTGGATTTAAGCTTGGAGGATGGAACGGGGCGCACCACGATGCTGCCGCCGGAAAGCCCCTTGCCCACATAGTCGTTGGCATCGCCAAACACCACCAGCTTCAGCCCGTTCACCGCGAATGCGCCGAGGCTTTGCCCAGCCGAGCCGCGCAGCCGCACAGTCACGTGGTCTGGTTGCAGCGTCGCCTTGCGGTATTTGGCGACGATCTGTGAGCTGAACTTGGTGCCGATGGCGCGGTGCGTATTGCGGATGTTGTATTGCAACTGCATCTTCTCGCCGTTTTTGAAGAACGGCTCGGCATCTTCGATCATCTGCGCATCCAGTGTTTCTGGCACTTCGTTGCGGCCCTCACGGGTGCAATAACGCGCATAGGGGCCTGGGTCCGCCTGAGCCAAAAGCGGGTTGAGGTCGAGGTCATCGAGATAATCCGCACCGCGCGAAACCTGATGCAGCAAATCTGTCCGGCCGATGATTTCGTGCAAGGAGCGGAAACCGAGCGAGGCCAGAATCTCGCGCACTTCCTCCGCCACGAAGGAGAACAAATTGATGACCTTCTCGGGCGTGCCGTCGAATTTCTGGCGCAATGCTTCGTCCTGCGTGCATACGCCCACCGGGCAGGTGTTGGAGTGGCATTGCCGGACCATGATGCAACCCATGGCGACCAGCGAGGCCGTGCCGATGCCAAATTCCTCGGCACCCAGCATGGCGGCGATCACCACATCCCGCCCCGTTTTCAGGCCGCCATCCGTCCGCAGCACCACCTGGTGACGCAAGCGGTTGAGCATGAGCACCTGATGCGCCTCGGAAAGCCCCATCTCCCACGGCATACCGGCATATTTCACCGAGCTTTGCGGGGAAGCGCCGGTGCCGCCGACATGACCGGAGATGAGAATCGCATCGGCCTTGGCCTTCGCCACACCGGCGGCGATGGTGCCAATGCCTGAGCGTGCCACCAGCTTCACGCATACGGTGGCGCGCGGGTTGATCTGTTTAAGGTCGTAGATGAGCTGCGCCAGATCCTCGATGGAGTAGATATCGTGATGCGGCGGGGGAGAGATGAGAGTCACACCCGGCGTGGAATGGCGCAGCCTGGCGATGAGCTCCGTCACCTTGAAGCCGGGCAATTGCCCGCCCTCACCCGGCTTGGCACCTTGGGCCACCTTGATCTCAATCTCCTTACAGTCATTCAGATATTCCGCCGTGACGCCGAAGCGGCCCGAGGCAATCTGCTTGATGGCAGAGGAAGCATTGTCGCCATTCGGGCGCGGCTCAGCGCGGGAGGGGTCTTCACCACCCTCACCGGAATCAGATCGCGCGCCGATGCGGTTCATGGCGATGGAGAGCGTCTCATGCGCTTCCGGGCTGAGCGCGCCCAGCGAGATGCCAGGGGCCAACAGCCGCTTGCGGATGGAGGTAATGCTCTCCACCTCGTCCGGTGAGATCGGGCTTAAGCCCTCCATGCGGAAATCCAGCAGGTCGCGCAGCGCCACCGGCTTTTGCTTGCGCACCATCTCGGAATATTTCTTGAACATCCGGTAAGAGCCGCTGCCGACTGCGGTTTGCAGCAGATGGATGGCGTTATTGTCGAAGGCATGGGCCTCGCCGGTGCGGCGCTGGCGGTACAACCCGCCGGCATCAAGCGGCACAGCCGCACCACCCCATGCCTTGTTATGAAGCTCCAGCACCTTATGCGCGATACCGGGCAAGCCAATCCCTGAAATGCGCGAGGCCATGCCAGGGAAGAACTCGCCCACCAGCGCACGGGAAAGCCCGATAGCCTCAAAATTATAGCCGCCGCGATAAGAGGAGATGACGGAAATGCCCATCTTGGACATCACCTTCAGCAGCCCCTTATCCACTGCCTTTTTATACCGGGCGACGCATTCCTTCAGCGAAACATTGCCGAACAGGCCGCGGGCATGGCGATCGGCGATGCATTCCTGCGCCAGATAAGCATTCACCGTGGTGGCACCCACGCCGACCAGCACCGCGAAATAATGCACGTCCAGACATTCGGAGGAACGCACGTTAAGCGAGGTAAAGGTCCGCAGCGATTGGCGCACCAGATGCGTATGCACCGCACCCGTGGCCAAAATCATCGGGATGGGTGCTCGCTCCGGGCTCGTCGCCTCATCAGTGAGAATCACATGTGTGCAGCCGGCGCGGACACCTTCCTCAGCTTCGCGGCGGATGCGCTCTATGGCGCGGCGAAGCCCGCCCTCCCCGTTCGCGATTTTGAAGGTAGCATCCACCACGCAGGCGGAGGCCCCCATGGTGCGCCGCATCGCCTCGAACTCAGCGCTGGAGAGCACCGGCGATTCGAGTTGCAGCAGGTCGCATTGCTCCTCGTTCTCGTCGAGCACATTGCCGAGATTGCCGAGGCGGGTTTTCAGCGACATCACCCTGGTTTCGCGCAAGGAGTCGATCGCCGGGTTGGTCACCTGGCTGAAGCTCTGGCGGAAGTAATGGTGCAAGCCGCGATAACGGTCTGACAACACGGCGACAGGTGTGTCGTCGCCCATGGAGCCGGTGGCCTCCTGCGCGGTGTCCACCATTGGGTGCAGGATCAGCTCCATATCCTCAAGCGAGAACCCGACCGCAAGCTGGCGGCGGCGCAATGCTTCGGCATCAAGGCGTACCGGCTCCGGCGCATCGGTTTTCACGATATGGTCGATGACGGTGATGCGCTTGGTCCAGGCTGCGAAATTCTGCCGCGCGGCCAGCATATCCTTCAATTCAGCATCGTGATAGAATTTGGATTCATCAAGGTCTACGGCGATGGTTTGGCCAGGGCCGACAGCACCTTTCTCGATAATGTCTTCCTCATCCAGCTTCACCATGCCGGTTTCGGAGCCCACGATGAGCATGTTCTGGCGGGTGATGGAGTAGCGCAAGGGGCGCAGGCCGTTGCGGTCCAGCCCGGCGATGACAAACCGGCCATCGGAGGCGCAGACGGCAGCCGGGCCGTCCCACGGTTCCATCACGGCGTTGCAGTAAAGGAACAAATCCTTATGCGTCTGTGGCATTGCCGCGTCGCTGGAGATGGAAGGCGGGATCATCAAGGTTTTTGCCATTGGCGCGTCGCGCCCGGCGCGCACCAGCAGTTCGAACACATTATCCAGCGCTGCTGTGTCTGACCCTGAAGCCTGCACCACCGGCTTCACATAATCCAGAAACTCGTCCAGCCCTTCGGCGCCCAGCCGGGTTTCGTGGCTCTGCATCCAGTTGATATTACCAGCAACTGTGTTGATTTCGCCATTATGAGCCAGCATACGGAAGGGCTGGGCCAGCTTCCATGTGGGGAAGGTGTTGGTGGAATAACGCTGGTGATAAATCGCAAAACGCGAGACAAACCGCGCATCCAAGAGATCTGGGTAGAACTCCGTCAGGCTCTCGGCCAAGAACATGCCTTTATAAACAATCGAACGGCAGGAAAGCGAGCAGAGGTAAAGCTCCGGCACCTGCGCCTCGATGGCCGCTTTCTCGATCTTGCGGCGGATGATGTATAGCTCGCGCTCAAACTCGTCCTCAGAGAGGCCGCGCGCGTTCCAGAGCATGATCTGTTCGATCTCAGGCCGGGTGGCATTGGCCTTCTCGCCGATGCAGGCGACGTTGATCGGCACCTGCCGCCAACCATAAATGCGGTAGCCGAAATTCAGGATTTCGGTTTCCACAATCTGCCGGCAACGCTCCTGCGCGCCGAGATCCGTTTTGGGCAGGAACACCATGCCCACCGCAATGGCACCATCATGCAGCCGGTCGCCGCCGCGCTTGATTTCAGCGGCAAAAAAATCCTGCGGAATTTCGATATGAATGCCTGCTCCATCGCCGGTTTTGCCGTCGGCATCCACAGCACCGCGGTGCCAGACGGCCTTCAGTGCATCAATGCCAGCCTGCACGATGTCACGGCGTTTTTTGCCGTCCAACGCTGCCACAAGGCCGACGCCACAGGCATCATGCTCCTGGCCGGGCAGATAGGTTTCACGCAGGATTTGCTTGTTCGCATCCCAGGAGGCGAGAAAGTCAGACGCGGTTTCATAGGTCATAGCGGTTACTCTGCGGCCTGCGCCCGGTGGGCGGCTTGGAGGGAATGATGGATGGCGGCGGCGGCATCGCGCCCGTCGCGGATGGCCCAAACGACGAGCGAGGCACCGCGCACGATATCGCCGGCGGCGTAAACGCCGGGCAAGGAGGTTTCAAAACTGCGAGGATTCACCTTCAACGTGCCCCAGCCGGTGAGTTGCAGCGCCGGTTCGTTGAACGCGGCGGGCAGCTCCTCAGGGTCGAAGCCGAGAGCCTTGATGACAAGATCCGCCTTGACGGTGAAGGAAGAGTTCTCAATCGTCTCAACAGACTGCCTGCCCGACGCATCCGGCAGGCCAAGATGCATCCGCACGGCGCGCACGCCGGTTACCTTGTCATCGCCAAGGAACGCTTCCGGCGCGGAAAGCCAGGTGAAGGTGACACCTTCCTCCTCGGCGTTTTTCACCTCGCGCAAACTGCCCGGCATGTTCTGTTTGTCACGACGGTACAGGCAGGTGACGGATTTTGCCTCCTGGCGGATGGCCGTGCGCACGCAATCCATCGCCGTATCGCCGCCGCCCACCACCACCACATCCTTGCCGGCAGCATTCAGCAGGCCGGAATTATAGTCCGGCACCGCATCGCCGAGGCTCTTGCGGTTGGAGGTGATGAGGTAATCCAGCGCCTTGACGATACCCGGCAGGCCAGAGCCGGGCCCGCCGATCTCGCGGGCCTTGTAAACGCCGGTGGCGATCAGCACCGCGTCGTGCTTCGCGCGCAATTCAGCGAATGGCACCGCGCCGCCGATATCAGCGTTCAGCACGAATTTAACCCCGCCATCCTCCAGCCATTTCCAACGGCGGAGCACGATGTCTTTCTCCAGCTTAAAGCCAGGGATGCCATAGATCAGGAGCCCGCCCACACGGTCGTGCCGGTCGTAAACCGTGACCTGATAGCCTTGCGCGCGCAGCCGCTCAGCCGCTGCCAAGCCCGCCGGGCCGGAGCCGATAATGCCCACGGTTTCAGGGCGTTCTGAGGCAGGGGCGATGGGCTTGACCCAATTATTCTCGAACGCGGTATCGGTGATGTAGCGTTCAACGGCGCCGATTGTGACCGAATCGAAGCCTTTTTCGATCACGCAATTGCCTTCGCACAACCTGTCTTGCGGGCAGATGCGGCCACAAATTTCGGGAAATGTGTTGGTTGCGGAGGAAAGCTCATACGCTTCCTCAAGCCGCCCCTCGGCGGTGAGCTTCAGCCAATCCGGGATGTTGTTGGAAAGCGGGCAATGCACCTGGCAGAACGGAATGCCGCATTGCGAGCAGCGGCTGGCTTGCGCCGCCGCCGTCTCGGGCTGGAAATCATCATAAATTTCATCAAAATCCTCCCGGCGGGTATCCGCGGGACGCTTCTGAGGCGTCTGCTGGGGCAGGGTGATGAACTTCAGCATCCGTTCGGCCATTTATCTCGCTCGCAAACAAGGGTGGAGCGCCGCAAAAGCGCCCCACAGGGACAGGCCCCGCTCTTAGCGAAATTTCTGGCTGAACGCCAAGGATTTTTTCGTATTGGTTATCTTATGCTGACATAAATTATCCAAATGCCACGGTTTTATGGCCAAGACCTGCTAAACCCTGCAAAAAATAAGCATCAAGTCAGTACTATTCATGAAAAATATCACCATGGCGGCGCCCGCCGAGACGGTAACGCGCCAAATATTGCGGCAAGACGAGGTCCATCGGGGTGGCGGCAATGCCAAGTTCCTGTAAACCGGACATACCCGGCGCCACCACGTTATCTGTACCGAGCAATATGATCTGGTCAGAGGTAAGGCCGGAACCGGGGATCATCGCCACCAATTTCGCCAGCCCGATCGGCATGTCCCACAGACAGGATTTGCGTTCGATCACCGCCAGCATGTGTTGAATAAGGGCTTTGAAGGATTTTTGCTCCGGGCCGCCCAGCTCGAACAATTTGCCTTTCCCTGCCGCCCCTAGCGCCGCCAGCACGGCATCGGCCACATTGGCCACATAAACCGGCTGGAACCTGGTTTGGCCATGCACAACGGGCAGAACCGGCGAGACGACCGCCATTTTCGCGAAGCGATTAAAGAAATCATCTTCCGGGCCGAAGATGATGGACGGGCGCAGGATGGCGGCCTGTGAGTGCGCGTTTCTCACAGCCTCCTCGCCCTCCCCTTTGCTGCGGGCATAAGCAGAAGGGCTGGCGGGGTTGGCGCCGATTGCTGAAACATGCACGAGGCTGGCACCGGCCGCATAAGCCAGCCGTGCCACCCGGCCGGCACCTTCAGCGTGAATGCGCTGAAAATCCCCCTTGCGTGATTCCGAGAGAATGCCGGCGAGGTTAATGACCACATCCGCTCCCTCGATGGCCCGGGCCGCCAAAGCCTCGTCAGATACCGGCGCATAAAGTGCGATTATCTGCCCGGCGGCACCCATGGGGCGAAGAATCTTTGCGGCTTCAGTATCGCGCACCGCGGCACGAACGATATAGCCGCGCGCGGCAAGGCGCTGCACAAGATGACGGCCCAAAAATCCGGAAGCGCCAAAAACCGTGGTGATTTTACGTTCAGACAGCATAGAAGCCCCTTCTCTTTCTCGCCCTGCTTGTAGGCCGCGCGAAAAACCCGCTCAAGCCATGTTGACGCCAGATTGAGGGAGAGTTAAACGCCCCTCCCACGATGCTTCGGCACGTATGGTGCACCGGGCAACCGGTACGCCTTAAAAATGGTAGGCCCAGGTGGCGGAATTGGTAGACGCACTAGCTTCAGGTGCTAGCGCTCGCAAGGGCGTGGAGGTTCGAGTCCTCTCCTGGGCACCATTTTTATTATTCCTCAAAATCCGGTGATAGAATGAACGGCATCAAGCTTCATAAGCATGACCTGCCCAAGGGGCTCGATTTTGGCCCCGTGGTGGCCGTTGATACCGAAACCATGGGGCTTAACCCTCACCGGGACAGGCTTTGCCTGGTGCAGCTTTCCTCCGGGGATGGCACCGCACATCTGGTGCAGATTATTCCCGGATCGTTGGGAGGCGCTGGCGGAAATTGCCCCAATCTCAAGGCATTGCTCACAAACCCTGGTGTGACAAAGCTGTTCCATTATGGCCGCTTCGATATCGCGGCGCTGTATAATGCCTTTGGTGTGTTAACGGCGCCTGTTATTTGCACCAAAATCGCTTCCAAGCTGGTGCGGACTTATACCGACCGACATGGGTTGAAGGATTTATGCCGGGATCTGGTAGGGGTTGATATTTCTAAGCAACAACAGACCAGCGATTGGGGCGCTACGGAGCTAAGCCCGGAGCAGCTTACCTACGCGGCATCAGATGTGCTGCATTTGCATAAAATCTGGGACCGGCTGAGCAGCTTGCTGGTGCGTGAGAACCGGCTGGAAATTGCTGAGGCCGCTTTTAAGTTTCTACCCATCCGGGCAAAGCTCGACCTGCTTGGTTATGTAGAGCCGGATATCTTCGCTCATTAGAGCCGGATGCCCCCAAATCATTAAGGCAGCGTTACACAGGGTTGCGTATATCGTGTTGACCGGCGCGGCTGGGCTGGTCATACCGTATAATATGATTCGCGCCGCCACACAGCGTAGCAAAGCTGACTGCCCTGCTCCCGCCTTAATTCGCGTGCATGAAGCTGTCATGTCTACCGATCCGTCACTCCCGGTTACGCCGGGCATGGTGTGTGTATGAATCACATCCATAACGTACCCCGGCATTCGGTCCTGGATGAAATTCGCCGCCAACGGCAGGAAGCCCAGACAAACATAGCCAAACGTAGCCTGCGCGTTACTTTGCTTAAACGCGCTTTGCCTGCGGCGGCCTTATTGCTGCTGGCGGCACTGGCTCTCGCACCTTCCTGGGAATCCGGCCCTGACGCGAACCGCGTTACCTATCACGTTTCAGAAACCACCGGCACCGCCGCTTCACGTATGCAGGGTGCCACTTATCATGGGCGTGACCAACAGGGGCAACCATATACCGTAACTGCCGCAAGTGCCGTGCAAAAGGGGCAGAATAATGTGGCTTTAACCGCGCCGGAAGGCGATATCACGCTTAAATCCGGCGCGTGGCTGATGCTGAAATCAGCCACCGGCAATTATGATCAGCAGCACGACACGCTCAACCTGAACGGCGGTGTAACGCTGTACCGCAACGACGGCACAATCGTGACGACGAAGAACAGCGCCATCGATCTGCGCCAGGGTGGGGCATCCAGCACTAATCCTGTGCAGGTTTCAGGGCCGTTTGGCACGCTTAACGCCCAGAACGGATTTAGCCTTACAGGAAAAGGCAATAAGATAACTTTCCACGGTCCAGCCACGCTGATACTTTCCCAGGCACAATGAGGCGAATTTATCTTCTGCCGGTTATGGCCTGCGCGGCCTCTCCAGCTTTTGCGCAGGATTTGAACCTGGGCGGCGCGCCGAATGCAGCCCCGGTGCCAATACAGATCACCGCCTCGCAGGGCATCACCTGGTCGCAGGATGCCCAAACCGTGACGGCCTCCGGCACCGCCAAGGCAGTGCGGGGCGATGTCACCGTAACGGCCGATGAGCTGGTGGCGCATTATGTAAAAAAACCTGGCGCTGCCAACCAGCCCACTGCCGCAAGCACAAATGCCAGCCCGCTGGTCCAGGGAAGCTCCCAGCTGACCGAGCTGGACGCGATCGGCCATGTGCATATTTATACTACCACTGATAATGCCTGGGGCGATCGTGCGGTTTATTCAGTGGGGCAGCAGGTCTTGGTGCTAACCGGGCAAAATCTTAAACTCACTACGCCGCAGGATATTGTTACAGCCCAGGATTCAATTGAATATTACGCGGGTGACCACAAGGCCATCGCGCGAGGCAATGCGCTGATTGTGGCAAGCGACGGGCGCTCCATCGCCGCCGATATCATCACCGGATATTTTGACGCCCAAGCAAACGGCGGTAAACAACAGCCATCGCAGAATGCTGCTGCCCTGAGCCAGAGTGGAAATATCAAGCGGGTGGAAGCCATCGGCAATGTCGTTATAAAAACCCAAACTGACACCGCCACCGGCGATTCTGGCGTTTATCTGCCACCTACCGGCGAGGCGCGGCTTGGCGGAAATGTGCACATCATTCATGGCCAGAATGAACTTGCGGGCTCTGACGCGCTGGTAAACATGAAAACCGGCATCGCTACTTTGCTGGCCGGGCCGGGCGGCCAGGTTTCTGGCGTCATCCTGCCGGGATCGGGGAAGTGAAATGAGCAGCGCCGTGATAAACAGTGAGCAGATCAGCCGCGCATCTGTTTTTGGGGGTGATGCCGGGCTGGTGGCCAGCGGGCTCGGCAAACGGTTCAAAAAACGCCCTGTGGTGCGCAATGTTTCGTTATCTGTGAGGCGCGGAGAAGCCGTAGGTCTGCTGGGGCCAAATGGTGCCGGTAAAACCACGACATTCTACATGATCGTCGGGTTGATTGGGCCGGATTCCGGCACTATCGCGTTGGACGGCGTGGAAATCTCCAACTTGCCCATGTATCGCCGCGCCAGGCTTGGTATTGGGTATCTGCCACAGGAGGCCAGCGTTTTCCGTGGGCTGAACGTTGAGCAAAATATCATGGCCGCGTTGGACATGGTGGAGCCAGACGTAAGCAAGCGTGAGGAGATGCTGGCCGAATTGCTAGCGGAATTTAGCATCTCGCATTTGCGCCGCACCCCTGCCCTCGCTCTTTCCGGCGGCGAGCGTCGGCGCGTGGAAATTGCCCGCGCGCTGGCAACGGGGCCGAACTACATTCTGCTGGATGAGCCGCTGGCGGGCATTGATCCTATCGCCGTAGGCGAAATTCGCGACCTTGTGGCGCATCTGAAGCATCGCGGCCTCGGCGTGCTGATTACCGACCATAATGTGCGCGAGACGCTGGAGATCATCGACCGGGCGTACATAATGTATGATGGCCAGGTGCTGATGGAAGGCAACCCGGAAGAAGTGGTTGCGCATGAGGATGTGCGCCGGGTTTATCTGGGTGAAAAGTTCAGCCTCTAGGCTGGTCCATGCTGGCAAGCATTTTTCGCGCCAAAAGCCATTGGAAAAAATTTAAAACCGCGTTAGCATCTTGGCATGGCTTTTGCTCCGTCCTATGCGCCACGATTGGATCTCCGCCAGTCCCAATCGCTGGTAATGACCCCGCAATTGCGCCAGGCAATCCAGCTTCTGCAATTTTCCAACTTAGAAGCCAGTGCATTTATTGAAGATGAATTGCTTAAAAATCCACTACTTGAATGCGAGAGCGGAGGCGAAACCGTAACCGCGATCGAGACCAGGGCCGAGGCACTCGCCATTATTCCAGATGATCCTGCGAGCATTGCCGCCGCCGGGATGATGCCAGATTCAGCCACGACGTCGCTCGATCTCGATACCAGCAATGTGTACGACGCAGGGACAAATGCAGATGGCTATGGCTCAGCGGGGCTTTCGGGTGAGGGAGAGGATTGGAACCCTCTGGAAGCACTAGGGGCTGAACGGCCTTGCCTGCGTGAGCATCTGGAGCAGCAGGCACGGCTCGCATTTGCAGGGCGTGAGGATTTGACCATTGCCAGAGCAATGATCGTAGCACTCGACCCCGCAGGGCGATTGGGCGACGCGCCGGAAATGCTGGCCTCTGCCCTTGGCGTGGAATTGCCGCGCTTCGAGGCTGTACGCGCCATTATGATGCGATTTGACCCGGTTGGCGTGTTCGCCACCAGCCTGGCTGAGTGCCTGGCTGTGCAATTGGCCGAACAAAACCGGCTGGACCCGGCGATGCAAGCGCTACTGGATAATTTAGAGCTGCTGGCCCGGCGGGAGATGCGGGCTTTGCTGGATATTTGCGGCGTCGATTCGGCGGATCTGACCGATATGATCGCCGAGCTGAAGCGGCTTGACCCAAAGCCAGGGGCAAAATTTGATTCCGAGCCATTACGGCCGCTCATTCCGGATGTGCTGATGCGCCCTGCCCCGGCAACCGAAAATGGCGGCGCGGATTGGCTGCTCGAAATTAACCCCGAAACCATGCCACGTTTGCTGATCCGGCGGGGGTTTCATGCCAAGCTGGTAGCTTCGGCCAATAAGGAAACCAAAAGCTTCCTTTCCGAACAACTACAAGGCGCTAACTGGCTGGTGAAGGCACTGGAAGCCCGCGCGCAGACGATCCTGCGGGTTTCAGCTGAAATCGTACGCCGACAGGACGGTTTTTTCCGCCATGGCATTTCGCATCTGCGGCCATTAACCTTGCGGGATATTGCCGCCGAGGTGGAATTGCATGAAAGCACCGTGAGCCGGGTCACCTCCAACAAATCAATCGCCACACCGCGCGGTATTTTCGAGCTGAAATTCTTTTTCACCACGGCACTCGCGGGGGCGAATGGAGAGACACATTCGGCCGGAACCGTCCGCCACCGGGTGGCGCAGATCATCGGTGCCGAAAATTCAAAAAATATTTTGTCGGATGACGCTGTGGCCGCCATATTACAAAAAGAAGGCATAGACATAGCACGGCGGACCGTGGCCAAATACAGAGAAGCGCTGTGCATCCCCGGCTCGGCGCAGCGCAGGCGGGAGAAAATACCCGCTTAGCAAAGCTGAAGCAAAAACAGCTTTGCGATAGGAAGATAACGAGCCGGATTGTTCGGGAGAAGACCATGCAACTAACGGTCTCAGGTAAACAAGTCGATCTGTCCGACGCCCTGCGCGTTCATGTGGACAAGCAACTGGGCACCATCACGGCGAAATATTTTGATCACGCCCTTGAAGCACAGGTTACGTTCAGCCGTGCCCGTAGTTTTTTCACCTGTGACATTAATCTGCACGCTGGCCGCGGCATTACAGTACGCGGCGAAGGCGAGGCAGCGGATGCCCGGGCGGCGTTTGAGGATGCGGCGGAACATATCGCCAAGCGGCTTCGCCGTTACCGTCGGCGCGTCTCCGCGCATCAGCGTGACCTGAACAAGATAAAGCCTGAAATGGCCCGCGCCTTTGTGTTGGCACCGGAAGACGAGGAGGAAGGCGAACAAGCAGCCAAAAACGGCCATACGGATGGCGTGAAGGCATTCTCGGAGGAACTGCACGCCACGATCGTCGCAGAGGACACCACCGCGATTGAAACACTCACTGTGCGCGATGCGGTCATGAAAATGGATCTGGCTTTCCAGCCATTGATGATGTTCCGCAACTCCAAAACCGGTGGATTGAATGTTATCTACCGCCGGCCTGACGGGCATGTCGGCTGGATTGACCCCAAAGCCTGATGAGCAGGATGCGGCTGGGCGCAAAAATCCCAGCCGCATCCGCGCTTATGCGTAAGGCGGTTGGGTGTGCCCCTTGGGTGAAACCGTGAAGATTTCAGCGCCGGTCTCGGTTACGGCAATCATATGTTCAAACTGTGCGGAAAGGGAGCGGTCGCGGGTTACGGCTGTCCAGCCATCATCCAGAACTTTTACGTCTGGCTTACCCGCATTCACCATCGGCTCGATGGTAAAAAACATGCCCGGCTTCAGCACCGCCCCTTCGCCGCGGCGGCCGAAATGCAGCACGTTAGGGGGTTCATGAAAACGTTGGCCGATGCCATGGCCACAAAAATCCCGCACCACGGTAAAGCGTTGCGCCTCAACATATTGCTGAATGGCAAAGCCGATATCGCCAAAGGTCGCGCCCGGCTTTACTGCCGCAATGCCGCGCATCAATGCCTCATACGTTACCTCGATCAGTCGGCGGGCCCGCGTATTGGCGTTGCCGGCCACGTACATACGGCTGGAATCGCCAAACCAGCCATTTAGCGTCACCGTTACGTCGATGTTGAGAATATCGCCGTCCAGTAGTTTTTTATCTCCTGGAATGCCATGGCAGACGACATGGTTGATGGAGGTGCAGATGGATTTCGGGAAGCCACGGTAATTCAGCGGCGAAGGCACGGCACCATGTGCAACAATGAAGTCATGGCAAAGCTCGTTCAGCCTCTCGGTGGTAACGCCTGGCTTTACGTGCTCCGCGATCATATCCAGCGTTTCAGCCGCAAGGCGGCCCGCCGCGCGCATCGGCGCGAAGTCTTCCGGCTTGTAAATCACGATCCGGCGAGATTCGGCACCGCCATCCATCTTCAATCATCCTAGCTCAGTCAGATCAGCAATCTTAACACGATCAAAAGCCAGGCCGCAAAACTGGATTTAAACAACGAGCGGCGCGGTCATGGCTTTTGGGTCAACCCAGTCATCAAACTGAGCCTCAGTCAACGCGCCGCTGGCAAGTGCCGCCTCACGCAGGCTCAAACCCTCGCGATGCGCCTTCAGGGCGATCTCGGCCGATCTGGAGTAACCGATATGCGGGTTAAGTGCTGTTACAAGCATGAGGTTCCGGGCAAGGTTTTCCTCAATCCTGCCCAGAGCCGGCTCAATCCCCTCGGCGCAATGGATACGAAAACTATCCAGCCCTTCGGCGAGAATATGGGCTGAATCAAGGTAATTGCTGAGCATCACCGGCTTGAACACGTTGAGTTGGAAATTACCCTGAGAGCCGCCGAAGGCCACCGCATGGTCGTTGCCGAATACCTGCACGGCCACCATGGTCAGCGCCTCACATTGGGTGGGGTTGATCTTGCCCGGCATGATGGAGGAACCGGGCTCGTTTTCGGGGATCAGCAGTTCGCCGATGCCCGTACGCGGGCCGGAGGCATACCAGCGTACATCATTGGCGATTTTCATCGCTGCCCCGGCCAGCACCCGCAATGCGCCGGAAGCCGCCACCAGCGCATCATGCGCCGAAAGGGCGGCAAATTTATTGGGTGCTGATATAAACGGATACCCGGTTTCCTCAGCCACGTAGGCAGCCGTGGTGGCTCCAAAATTAGGGTGCGCGTTCAGCCCCGTGCCTACGGCGGTGCCGCCGATGGCCAGCTCATAAAGCCCGCCCAGCGCGGAGGCGACGAGAACGGCAGTTTGTTCCAACTGCGCGTGCCAGCCGGAGATGACCTGCCCCAGCGTAATCGGCGTTGCATCCTGTAAATGGGTGCGCCCAGTCATCACCACATCGCCATAAGCAAGGCTTTTGGCCTTGAACACATCCGCAAGGCGCTTAACGGCCGGCAGCAGTTTTTCGGCGGTAACCTGCACTGCCGCAATATGCATCACAGCCGGGAAGGTATCATTGGAAGATTGGCTGTGGTTCACATCGTCATTCGGGTTGACCGGTTTTTTGCTGCCCACAACCCCGCCCGCCATCTGGATGGCGCGGTTGGAGATTACTTCGTTGGCGTTCATGTTGCTCTGCGTGCCAGAACCGGTTTGAAACACGACGAGGGGAAATTCAGCATCCCATTTGCCGTCGATCACCTCCTGCGCGGCGCGGACGATAAGCTGCGCGGTTTCACCTGGGAGTTGCCCCAAGGCATCATTGGCCAGCGCACAAGCTTTTTTTAGAATGCCAAACGCCCGCACAACATCCCGGCCCCAGACATAACGCGCCCGACCGATGCGGAAATTCTCCAGGCTGCGTTCCGTTTGCGCACCCCAGAGTCGCTCAGCCGGAACCTCCACATCGCCCAGCGCGTCATGTTCGATCCGTTTTTCAGACATCACCAATTCCCGTGCAAAAACCCTAGTGCCGGTAGAGGTTTCCACCGCCGGGGCAGATCCGTCCGGCGGATCGGCCTTATTATATAACGTGGGGCTGGCTGCTCGGTTCTTTCAAGGAAATTTGCGTAAGCGCGTACCTGAGTTTCGCGCCACGCCTGATCGCTCAAGGCCAATGCACGGCTGGGAAACACTTCCGCGATGCGGATGACCCGGCCGATAACGGCCACCACCGCCCAAAGGGAATCTTCTCCCCCCCGGCGGCGTTCAGGAGCCACAAAATCCAAATCCTGCCTCCAATTCCGGTTTCTTATCGGTTTGATCCTGCCCGAAAACCAACAGCCTCCGCCAGCAATAAAACCGGCACGCGCGGGGCGCGCAGCAAATAACGCGGCCCAAGGCGGCGCGGTTCCTGGCAAAGGCGGTGCAGCCATTCCAACCCGGCGCGCTGCATCCAGGCAGGTGCGCGGCGGCGGGTTCCGGCCGCGAACTCCAATGCCGCGCCAATGCAAAGCCCAAGCCCCAACGCTTTGCCATGCCGCAAAACCTCCTGTGCCAGAATCTCTTGCACCGGCGAGCCGATTGCGAAAAACACGAAACAGGCGTTTGCACTGGCGACAAAATGCGCGGCCTCGGCAAACGCGACGGGGTTATGAAGCAACCCCATTGGCGGGTTATGGCGGAGAAAACCGATATGCGGAAAGCGACCCCTTAACGCGGCGAAGGCGTCATCCTCCATGCCAACCACCGCGACGCGCTCTCCAGCCAGGTTCGGAAGCAGCACGGCGGTTAAATCAGCACCGGTGACGACAACGGGCGGCTTTCGCCCCAGAAGCTTGACAAACTGGGCCAGAAACCGTGAGTCAAACAGCCGGAACAGCGCCGCATCATAAGCCGGCCTCAATGTCGGGTTGCGCCGCAGCCGGTCCAGGTGGTCAGCATTGGGGGTAACGACATAAGCAAAGGGAGCATTCGCGGGGCGGCCAAGAAGCGTTTCGCATATCTGCGGCAAAGACAGTTCGCAAAAGGAAAGCCCGAAAAAATTCACGGCGTCCAGCTCAGCTCTAGCGTCAGTACATGCTCGTTAGCGGCACCTAATTGGTTGGACTGACGATCGTTGAACGCATAACGCCCGGTAAGCGCCAGCGCCGGGCTCATCTGCCATTTTACCTCCGCACTGGTGGTAAATATCGTCTCGCGCAATGGGGTATGCAGATAAACAGCATTCGAAGCATCCGCCATGGCCTTCAAGGCAACATTTTGCAAACCGCTGCGCACAAAAGTGAATTTTGCCTCAGTAAGCGCGTAGGGCACAGCACTCAACCGGTCAGGGTCATCGATCTCACGGGCCAGGTTGAGGCGCAATTCATCCAACTGGTCTGGCAACCAATCCAGCCGCGCCTCCAGCACCGGCGCTGCAAGCCCTCGCCCCACACGTGGCGCACGCCAGGCACCACCCGCCAGGGCTGAGATTGTCCATAGACCTTCAGCCTTGTCCTGCAATCCCGCCAAAGCCGCGTAGTTGTTCGCGTTCTGAATAACGTCTGCACCCGCACTCCGGCCGCCCCGCAGCTCAGCCACGTAAGATAACGCCGCGCCGCTATCGTAATGCAGCCGCAGGCTGGCCCGCAGATCCTGCCGGTTTTGCGCGGCAAGATGGGAGAAGTCGTAGAAGCTGGCTGAAAAAAGCGGCGAGATAGTGAGGCAGCCAGAGGTGATGTCATCGCGGGCGCGGATGTCCTTGAAGGTGAACGAAGCGGGCGTGGCAATGGCGGAAGAGTTCAGCGCAAAGCCAGTTTCCGCCGATTTAACAAAAGCGCCTGATAGCGTGAGCGTTTCCCGCGGGAATTGTACACGCTCCCCCACCGCCAGGGCAGCACTGGTTACGTTTTGCGCGCTGTTTTGCGGGTAGGCGGATTCATCAGCCTCGGCATAGGCACCAAAACCAGCCACAGGATCCGCCAGCAACAGGCTGGGCGTGATCCCCAGAACAGAAGAACCGGCACTGCCATTCGGGGCTGAATTATACCCGCTGCGTGCGGCAATGCCGGGGGCAAGGCTAAGTCCACCCAATTGCCAAGCCGTGGCACCCGGCGCTGTTTCACGCCGCGCCGCCAGCCAGGATGGGGCCGCCGCGTAACCCGGCACAGCGCTCGGCAGTAGTTCTTCCAGCATTTGCGCTCGCGCCGGAACCGGCACAGCCAAAGGCAACAAAAAAAGGGCACGGCGAATAAACACGCCGCACAGATAACACCTTTAATGGAATTCTGTTAATGATTAAGCAATCTTAGGTTTATTTTATGCGTAATTGGCGTTTAGATATCGACATGGCCAAGGGGCTCGCCATTCTGCTCGTCGTATTCGGGCATTTGGTGGCACGGCAAGACCCGCAGGGCGTGCATTGGTACGAGCCGCTGCGCCGCGCGATTTATGCCTTTCATATGCCGTTTTTTCTTTATCTCAGCGGGCTGGTGGCAAGTTTCAGCTTTCTGGCTGCCGGAAGGCGGGGGGGTTGGCAATCCGCCAGGGCGCGGGCAAAGCGGCTGCTCATCCCGTTTTTTGGGTTGGGGCTGCTAGTGTTGGCGGGTAAACTTGTTGCCGCGCGGTTTTTGTTTGTGGATCATGTGCCGGCGTCTTTCGCCTTGGGGCTCGTTGCGCTGTTCTGGCACACCGCCGATAGCCCGGCCCTTAGCATCTGGTATTTGTTCGTGCTGTTCGTGCTTTCCCTCGCAACGCTGTGGGCAATGAACGGCAAGCCAACCCGGCTGCCGTGGTTGTTGGCGGCCTCGCTGGCTTTGTGCTGGTTGCCCCTGCCGCCATATGTTTATGCTGACAGGGTTTTCACCTACGCACCGTTTTTTCTGATGGGTGCCGTTGCAGGCTTCGCAGAACCGGGCTGGAATATTTTAATGGACAGGCTTTGGCCATTGGCCTTCGCGGCGTTGCTGGCGGGGTTAATCTGCGTGGCACTCTGGGGCCAGGGGGTTGAGCAAAAAGCGGTGATGCTGCCGCTTGGCGCGCTTTCCATGCCCGCGTTGCACGGGGCGATGCGGCGCATAGGGCCAAGCCCGGCGCGCGTGGTGCTTCTGTTTTTCGGCCGCTACAGCTTTATGATTTATCTCGGCAACACCATCTGCATCGGTCTCGCCAAAGGTGTAATGCTACGATTCACGAATTGGGATGACACACATTTTCTTTTTTTCGCGCCGGTGTTGATGGCCGCGGGGCTGTTCGGCCCGGTTACCCTTAAACACTATGGGTTTTCTAATTTACCCGCGCTCGACCGACTGACGGATTAGCCTTCTTTCGAGAAATATCCGCCATAGCGCGGGGCGTAGAACTCAGCGTCGGCATGGCCGGAGCGCCCATGCGCCTTAGCATCCACCCGCGTCAGCACCGCCCCGGCGAGATTCGCCCCTGCCTCATGCAGCAAAGTTATGGCGCCGTGCACCACGCGGCGCGGCGTATGCCCCCAGCGTACGCACAACACTGCAGCATCGGCCAGGCGCGCCAAAACCCGGCCTTCCGCCAGAGCAAAGGCTGGTGGCGCATCCAGCAACACGATGTCGTATTTGTCGCGGAGCGCAGCCAG
>JAGWIE010000163.1 GCA_028866445.1 Rhodospirillales bacterium
GGGTGTCGAGATCGACAGCGAAGTGGCGGATGACACCGCCCGCTCGCTCATTAAGGAGCAAGTTGAAATGGGTGTGGCCGTCCGCATGGCGGTGCTGGAAACCTGCGCGCGGAGCAACTCTTGATTACCTTATTCCGTAAAATCAAATACCTGGACCACTCAACGAAGAAACTTCATGAGGGTGAACTGCTGGTTAAAGGCGGCAAGATCGCCGATTTCGGCGCCTCTGTGGGCACGCCAGATGGCGCAGAGATTATCGAGGCCGAGGGGGCCGTGCTCTGCCCTGGCCTGGTGGATATGCGCGCTGCCATCGGCGAGCCGGGCTTTGAATACCGCGAAAACATCGCCAGCGCGGCTGAGGCCGCAGCGGCGGGCGGCATCACCACCATCGCCGTGCTGCCGGAAACCAATCCCGTGATTGACGACCCTGCCCTGGTGCGTTTCCTGCGCGCGCGCGGCGAGGAAACCGGCAGCGTCACCCTCCTGCCCTACGCCGCCGCCACACGCGGGCTGGAGGGCAAGGAGCTGGCCGAATATGGTCTGCTGCAAGCCGCCGGGGCCGTGGCCTTTACCGATGGCAGCAAGCCCATTGCCTCCTCGCGGCTCATGCGCCTGGCGCTGGCTTATGCCTCCGGCTTTGGTGCCCGCATTGTTCAGCACCCGGAGGATGCCGATCTCGCCCGGGGCGGTGCTGCCACCGCTGGCCCCCGCGCCACATGGATGGGCCTTCCCGCCATTCCCGCCGCGGCGGAGGCCATTTGTGTGGCGCGCGACATCCGCCTGGCCGAGCTGACCGGCGGCGCTGTGCATTTCGCGCACATCACCACCGCCGAGGCGCTGGAGCTTATCCGCCGCGCCAAGGAAAAGGGGCTTAAAATCACCTGCGACACCGCCCCCCCGTATTTCGACCTGAACGAAACCGCGATTGGCGATTACCGCACCTATGCCAAGCTCTCCCCGCCGTTGCGCGCCGAGGAGGACCGCCTCGCCGTGGTGGCAGCCCTGAAAGATGGCACCATCGACGCTATTGCCTCAGACCATCAGCCCCGGGACCCGGATGATAAGCGCCAGCCCTTCGCCGAGGCCGAACCAGGCGGCGCGGGCCTTGCCACGCTGCTGGGCGTTACACTCGCGCGGGTGCAGGCGGGCGACCTTACATTGCCTCAGGCGCTGGCTTTGCTCACCGCCAAACCTGCCGCCTGGCTGGGCATTGAGGCAGGCAGGCTCGCCAAGGGTGCACCCGCCGATTTATGCCTGTTCGACCCCGAAAAATCCTGGCAGGTGCAGGCCGGCAAGCTTCCGGGCAAAGCGCAGAACACGCCTTTTGATGGCCGCGCTCTGGAAGGCGTGGTGCTTGGCACCTGGAAAGCCGGTCGGAGGGTTTACGGTTGACCGGGCTTTATCTCGGCGTTGCCGTTTTCGGTTATCTCATGGGCAGCGTGCCTTATGGGCTGCTGCTCACCCGCCTTGCCGGTCTGGGGGACATCCGTTCCATCGGCTCCGGCAATATCGGCGCCACCAATGTGCTGCGCACCGGCAACAAAAAGCTCGCGGCGGCCACATTGCTGCTGGACGGGCTGAAAGGCTTCCTCGCGGTGCTGCTGGTGAAGTTGTTTCTGCATCACGGCGTGCTGGTGGCCGGGCTGGCAGCGGTGCTGGGGCATCTCTTTCCCGTCTGGCTCGGCTTCAAAGGCGGCAAGGGTGTCGCTACAGGTCTCGGGGTTTTCTTTGGCTTCGCCTGGCCGCTGGGGCTTATTTGCTGCGCCCTCTGGCTGCTGGTGGCCTTCACGCTGCGCTACTCTTCACTTTCTGCGCTGGTGGCCTATGCCGCCGCCCCCATCGCGGCACTTGCGCTGAAAGGTGCGCTCACGGCGGAAGCCGCTCTCATCATCGCTGGCTTGGTCTATTGGAAGCATAAGCCCAACATCCAGCGCCTCATCCGGGGCGAGGAACCGCGCATCGGCAAAAAACCCGCATGAGAACCGTGCTCTGCCTCGCCGCCTGGATGTTGGGTGCTGCCCCTGCCCTTGCGCTCAACCATTTGCAGGCCAATCGCATCCATCTTTTCAACCCGGGCTCCTGCGCTCAGCCCACCGGCCCGCTCTGGGTTGTCATCGGCACTGGCCAGCCTGCCCCGGGCTTCATTAACGTTACCGTCCCTGGTTTCGATGAAATCGGCGCGCTGGTGGCCACCGGCCCTGGCGCAACAGAGGCCACCCTGACCGGGCAGACCCCCGCCTGCGGCGTCATCGCCAGTTTTTATCAGAACGCAACCCCCGCCGGGGCCTGGGGGGTCCCGCCCGCCAAACTCGGCGAAATCCTCTCCATCCTCAACCTCAATGGCTGATCCCGCCCTGGGGTTTCTGCGCCTCGCCCGCACGGAAAGTGTCGGCCCCGTCACTTATCGCCGCCTGCTTTCCCGTTTTTCCAGCCCGGACGAAGCCCTGGCCGCCCTGCCCGCCCTCGCCAAATCCGGCGGCCGCGCCACCCCGCCGCGCATTCCGCCCATGGCCGAAATCGAGCGGGAATACGACGCCATCCTCCATCTCGGCGGAAGCTTTTTGTTCCTGGACCAGCCCGGTTACCCGGCTTATCTGGCGGAATTGGCTGACGCCCCGCCCGCCATCGCGGTTTTGGGCGATGCCGGGCTACTCACCTCACGCTCCATCGGCATTGTCGGCGCCCGCAACGCCTCCGCCAACGGTATGCGCCTCGCCGCGCACCTTGCCGCAGAACTTGCCCCGCATCTCACCATCGTCTCCGGCCTCGCCAGAGGCATAGACACCGCCGCGCATGAAGGTGCCCTCCGTGGCGGGCGCACCATCGCCGTCATCGCGGGCGGGCTGGATGTGCCCTACCCGCCTGAAAACACCCTCCTCCAGCGCCGGATCGCGGAAAACGGCGCGGTGGTGGCGGAGGCCCCATTGGGCACAGCCCCCATCGGGCGGCATTTCCCCAAGCGCAACCGCATCATCGCCGGGCTCACCCTGGGCCTCGTGGTCATCGAGGCCGCCGCCCGCTCCGGCTCGCTGCTCACCGCGCGGCTCGCGGTTGAGGCAGGCCGCGAGATTTTCGCCGTGCCCGGCTCGCCGCTCGACCCCCGCGCCCGTGGCGGCAACGACCTTCTGCGCCAGGGCGCGCATCTGACAGAAACGGCGGAGGACGTACTTACCAACCTTCCCGCAAGCCGCACCCCTCTGGGCTTTGCTGAGCCGCCACCGTTATGGCAGGACGACCCAGCACCCGAAGATGAACTGCCACGCGCCCGGCGCGAAATTTCTGGCCTGTTGGGCCCAGAACCCGTTGGAGTTGACGAGATCGCCCGGCGCTGCCAGTTGTCGATACCATCGATAAGGGCGGTTATCCTTGAGCTTGAATTGGCGGGGCGCGCAGAATGCCTGGCCGGAGACAAGGTGGTTCTTGCCGAAGACCCGTGAGCCTTACGGCTTGAAGACCAACTGAATGGAACGGCCGTTGACTGAAATCGTCGTCGTCGAATCCCCCTCCAAGGCTAAGACGATCAATAAATATCTGGGGGATTCTTATAAGGTTCTGGCCTCCTTCGGCCATGTGCGAGACCTGCCGCCCAAGGATGGCTCTGTCCGCCCGGACGAGGATTTCGCCATGGATTGGCAGGCGGATGACCGCGGGGCGAGGCAGCTCAACGAAATCGCCAAGGCGCTTAAAGGGGCGAAAACCCTCTACCTCGCAACCGACCCCGACCGCGAAGGCGAGGCCATCTCCTGGCATGTGCAAACCGCCCTGGCCGAGCGCAACGCGCTGAAAGGCGTTAACGTCAAGCGCGTTACCTTCAACGAGATCACCAAGAACGCGGTGAAAACCGCGATGGCGCACCCGCGCGACCTCGATACGCCGCTGATCGAGGCTTACCTCGCCCGCCGCGCTTTGGATTATCTGGTGGGTTTCACCCTCTCGCCCGTGCTCTGGCGCAAGCTCCCCGGCTCCAAATCGGCGGGCCGCGTGCAATCGGTCGCACTTCGCCTCATCTGCGAGCGCGAGGCCGAGATCGAAATCTTCAAAGCCCGCGAATACTGGACGGTGGAAGCCGCCCTGCTCACCCCCACCGGCGCGCCCTACCCCGCCCGCCTCACGCATTACCAGGGCAAAAAGCTAGATCAGTTCGACCTGAACGACGCAGCCAAGGCCGCCACCGCCAAGGCCGCCGTGCAGGCTGGCGCGTTCTCTGTCGCCTCGGTCGAGAAAAAGCGAACCAAGCGCAGCCCACCGCCGCCTTTCATCACCTCCACCTTGCAGCAGGAGGCCAGCCGCAAGCTGGGCTATTCCTCGCAACAGACCATGCGCCTCGCCCAGCAGCTTTACGAAGGTGTGGAAATCGGCGGCGACACGGTGGGTCTCATCACCTATATGCGAACCGATGGCGTGCAATTGGCCCAGGAAGCCGTTACCGCCATGCGCAAGCAAATCCAGGCCGAGTTCGG
>JAGWIE010000164.1 GCA_028866445.1 Rhodospirillales bacterium
GCCACGCTGGAGGCCCTGCCCGCCATGGCCCGCGCCGGGCATATTCCTGAACGCGCCGCCCGCCAGCTCGCCGCCGACTATCGGGAGCTGCGCCGGGTGGAACACCGGCTGCAAATGGTGGCCGACCGCCAGACCCATGCGCTGCCCGGAACCGATACCGCCCTGGATGCGTTCTGCGTGTTTCTGGGCACACCGCATTTCAGGCGAGACTTCCCCCGCCTGCTGAGCCGCGTGCATAAGCATTTCCTGGATTTCTTCGATGCCGGAACAGAGGAAGATAAAGACACGCTGGACCCCGGGCAAGATGGCCCACCGCCCGCGGCCTTCGCCGCCAGGCTGCATGAGCTGGGCTTTAAAGATGAAAAACACATCGCCGAACGCCTGCGGGACTGGGCCTCCGGCACCATGCCCGCCTTGCGCTCGCCGCGCGCGCGGGAATTGCTGGAGGGTGTGCTGCCGCATCTGCTGGCAGCCCTTGGTGCCCAGCCGGAGCCGGACAAGGTGTTCGCGCATTTCGACACATTGTTCACCCGCCAGCGCGCCGGTGTGCAGCTATTATCCCTTTTCACCCGCAACACCGCGCTGCTGAAGCGCCTGGCCGCCGTGCTGGGCGCTGCCCCTGCGCTTTCGGATTATCTCGCCGAAGACCTCCAGGCGCTGGAAGGTTTGCTGGCCCCGCAGGCACGCTTTGCCGCCCCCCGGCCCCTGCTGCGCCGGCTGCTGGCCGAGGCGGAGGATTTGGAACAGGCCGCCGCCACCATGCGGCGCTTTGTGCGGCAGGAAGAATTTCACCTCTCAGTCGCCACGCTGGAAGGCCGGATGGACGCAAATGAAGCAGGGCACCTGCGTAGTGCCCTCGCGGAGGCCGCACTTTCACAATTGCTGCCCTTCGCGATGGCCGCACAGAAGGAACGCCAGGGTCCGGTGCGCGGTGCCAAGGTGGCGGTGATAGCCCTGGGCAAGGCTGGCGCGGAGGAAATGCTGGCCGGGTCAGACCTGGATTTGATGCTGATTTATGATCACGCACCCGCCGCAATCGCCCCCACGCAATGGTTCGTGCGCCTCAGCCACAGTTTCATCGGCGCGCTCACCGCACAGGGGCCGGGCGGGCCGCTTTACCATGTGGATATGCGGTTGCGCCCCTCGGGCAACCAGGGGCCGGTGGCTGTATCCCTCGCGGCTTTTCGCACTTACCACGCGCGTGAATCCTGGACCTGGGAACGCCTGGCGCTTACCCGTGCGCGCGTGCTGGCCGCGACACCCGGCTTTGCCGCCACCGTGCGCGAGGCGATTCTAGGCGCGCTCTGCCGCCCTGAACCGCGCACCAGGATATTGGCTGACACCGCCGAAATGCAGGCGCGGCTCGCGGCTGAAATGCCTGCGCGTGGGGCGTTTGATTTGCGGTCCAGACCTGGTGGCATGATGGAGGTGGGCTTCATCGCCCAGGCGCTGCAACTCGTCCACGGCGCCACCAATCCTGCCTTGTTTCAACCCAACACATCGGCGGCACTCAAAGCCCTGGCCGATGCCGGGCATTTGCTGCAAGGCGAGGCAGAGAAGCTGATCCAGGCTGATTTCCTGTGGCGAACTATCCAGGGCATCAACCGCATCACGGGGTTGGCCAGCCGCGCCACCGCCCCGCCCGCCGCCATGCTGGAACCGCTGCTGCGCGCCACCGGCTTGCAAACATTGGAGGCCCTGCAACGTGAAATTTCCAGCACCGCCCGCGCGGCGCACGATATTTTTTCTAAATTGATCATCGAAGGAGCTGCCATATGAGCCTTACTGAAGGTGCCACCGCGCCGGATTTTTCCCTGCCCGCCACTGCCGAGCGCAATGTTTCGCTCAGCAGCCTGAAGGGAAAACCCTTCGTGCTCTATTTCTACCCCCGGGCCGACACACCCGGCTGCACCAAGGAAGCCTGTGCCTTCCAGGCCGGGTTGCCGGATTTTTCGGGCCTGGACGTAACAATTATCGGCGTTTCCAAAGATAAGATGAAAGCGTTGGAGAAATTCGCCGAAAAATTCAACCTGGAATTCCCGCTTGCCTCAGACCCTGAAGCCCAGGTGATTAACGCCTATGGCGCCTGGCAGGAGAAATCCATGTACGGCAAAAAATATATGGGCATTGAACGATCCACCGTGCTGGTGGATGCCAAAGGCAAGATCGCCAAAATCTGGCCGAAGGTAAAAATTGATGGCCACGCCGACGACGTTTTAAAGGCCGTTAAAGCCCTTAGTTAAACCGCTTCGAAAAAATTAAAAATGCGAAGCGCATCGCAAAATTTTACTCGCCATTAACATTTCGGCATGATTATGAACTCATAGTGGAAAAAGGTTCATGAATTATGTCCGGACTGATTGAGGCTTCATCCTCCGGAAATTACCATTACATTTCCGGCTTAAATTCTCCGAGCGAACTGGAGGAACAGCGGGCACGCAGCCTCGGGAGCTACGAAATCCTCGACAGCGCGCCAGAAGCATCATTTGACGATCTTGCTCATCTTGCCGCCAGTTTTTGCAATGTGGCCGCGGCACTCATCTGTTTTTTTACACCCACGGGGCAATGGGTAAAAGCCAGTTGGGCTGGGAGCGCCCACGTCATGCGGCTGGAAAAATTGCCGCGCCACGTCATGCTTTACGATTCCGGCCTGCACGAGAATGATAATGTTCTGCTGGAAACCGGCGCGGTGCAACCAGCCCTTGCCGCCATCAAACTGCATATTATCGCCGCCGCACCGCTTACCACGCCGGACGGGCTGGTGATCGGCAGCCTTTCATTGCTGGACCGGCGCGAGCGCACCCTGCCAGACGGCCAAATTGCAGCGCTTACCAAACTCGCCGCCCAAGCAATGAGGCTGCTTGAGCTTCGCCGGACCCTAATGGGGCTTTCAGAAGCCAATGCGCGGCTGGGCCAGCAGAACATGACCGACGCACTGACAGGCATTCCCAACCGCCGCGCTTACGACCACAGGCTGGCCTCAGAGGTTTCACGCGCTGAGCGTACGGGCGAAGCGCTTTCCCTGCTGCTGGCTGATATCGACCAGTTCAAAATCTATAACGATGAATACGGGCATTTGGCTGGGGATGCGGCATTGCAATGCGTGGCACGGCTGTTGCGCGGCGCTCTGCGCCCTTATGATTTCCTGGCCCGCTATGGCGGCGAGGAATTTGCCATTGTCCTGCCTTCCACAGACCTTACGGACGCGCTGATGGTGGCTGAACGTATGCGCGGCCTGGTGGCGGGGGCTGATTTTCCATATCGCAAGCTCAGCGTCTCTATAGGCGTTTCACGGCTGGATGTTGAATCCGGCGCCCGCGCGTTGATGCTGGCGGCTGATAACGGCCTCTACCGGGCGAAAGCAGCCGGGCGCAACAAGGTGGTTATCGGCAAATTGCGGGAGAGTGAGGTAGCCGGTTCAGCGCGCGCCTAACGCTGCGTCTTGGCACAAAAAAACGTGCTTCGGCCTGATTGCGTGATCTGCCTGATCCCCTCACATTCCGGCGCGCCGGGGCAGTGCTCGCAAGCCTGCCCTGCCCGGCCGTAAACCTTCCAGGCGTGCTGGAAATACCCCAACTCGCCGCTGGGCTGCACATAATCTCGCAAGGAGGAACCGCCCGCCGCAATCGCCTCTATCAGCGTGGCGCGCACAGCCTCGGCCAACGCCTCCAGCCGAGGCCGCGAGATTTTGCCCGCAGCACGGGTGGGGGAAATATGTGCACGGAATAACGCCTCGCTGGCGTAAATATTGCCGATGCCCGCCACCACTTTCTGGTCCAGCAAAATGGCTTTTATGGGGGCTGAGCGTCCCTTCACTACCCCGGCCAAATAAGCGCCGGAAAATTCATTGCCCAACGGCTCCGGCCCCATGCCGGCCAGCAGCTTGTGGCTGTCCTCCTCCACGCTGCGCACCAGGTCCAGCGCCCCGAACCGGCGCGGGTCCACAAACCCCACGCGCCCGCCATCCTCGGTTTCGATGGTGAGGTGCTCATGCACCGCCTCCGGCTTGTCCAGCAGCATCCGGCCAGACATGCCGAGATGGATAAGCATGGACCAGCCATTATCCAGCCGCATCAGCATGAACTTGCCGCGCCTGCGGAAGCCCTGCACCGTGGCCCCGGTAAGTACACGCGGCAACTCAGGTGGCACCGGCCACCGAATATCAGCACGGCGCAGCGAAACATGGGCAATGCGGCGGCCGGTCAGGTGCCCATCCAGCCCGCGCATCACAGTTTCTACTTCAGGGAGTTCCGGCATGGCAAAACAACGCTATAAAGCTGCCCATGACCCAGAGCAATGAAGGCGATACAGCCGATTTCGGTTTCCGTTCCGTTCCCCGGAGCGAAAAGAGCACCCTGGTGCGGGAAGTGTTCGATTCCGTGGCGGGCAAATACGACATCATGAATGATCTGATGTCGCTGGGCATCCACCGGCTCTGGAAGCGCGAATATCTCACGAT
>JAGWIE010000165.1 GCA_028866445.1 Rhodospirillales bacterium
ATGAGCCGGGTGGAGATCGCGCCTGACCCCATTTTCACAGGCCTGCCCGCCGCCTGGCCTTGCCTGCAATGGCATGGGGCGGAGGTGCAACGCCTGCCGCAAGGCGCTGAGCTTCTGGCAAGCTCACCTGCCTGCGCCATTCAGGCGCAGCGTTGGAGCCGCTTTGCCTATGGGTTACAGTTCCATATCGAGCTTACCCAAACTACCACGGCTGAATGGGGCGCGTTGCCGGAGTATAAAAAGGCGCTGGAGCGTGTGCGCGGCCCCGGCGCGCTAGATACGCTGGCGGCGGAGGTGGATGCAGAATTTTCTGACCTCTACGCCGCGGGGCAGACGGTGTTTGGTAATTTTCTAAACATCGCGGCGCAGGCTTTAGCTCCGGCCTGAAAATCCGGTGGCGTCTGCCTACCCTGGGTAACGCCAGATTTTCACCCGTGCTTTGCCATGCGCGCGTTCGGCCAGAACCTCAGCCACATCCAGCATCTCGCTCGGCCCGAGCTCGGCTACAATCACCGCCCCAGGGGCAATCCAGCCCTTCGCCGCCAGCGCCGCCAATGCAGGTGCCACCAATGCTTTTCCATAAGGCGGGTCCAAAAACACCAGGTCATGCGGTGAACCAGCGGGCGGATTCAGCGCATCAGCGGCGACGACCCGCGCGGCCTCTGCTTTGCATGCGGCGATATTGGTTTTCAAAACCGCCAGTGCAGGGCTGGAAACTTCAATAAACGCCGCCGCCTCGGCCCCGCGTGAAAGTGCTTCCAGCCCATAGGCGCCGGTGCCTGCAAACACATCCAGCACTTTCGCATTTTGCAATTCGCACCAGGGCGCATGGGCCAGAATGTCAAACACCGCCTGGCGGGCGCGGATATTCGTTGGGCGCGTCTCCAGCCCCGCCGGTGCCGCCAAAGCGCGGCCCTTCCAGCGCCCGGCGATGATCTTCACTTCGCCAATCCGGGCACCTGTTCGCGCAAAATCTTGCCGTTCACCTCTTCCGCCGCCCCGCGCGGCAGCGTGCCGAGCTGAAACGGCCCATAAGCCACGCGGATAAGCCGTGTCACCGGCAGTTCCAGCGCTTCCATCACCCGGCGGATCTCGCGATTCTTCCCTTCCCGCAAGCTCATGGAAAGCCACGTGTTGGAACGCTGCACAGAATCAATGGCGGCTTCGATCGGCCCGTATTTCACCCGCTCCACCACCAGCCCATCGGCCAGGCGCTTGATTTTGTCCTGGGAAACCCCGCCATGCACGCGCACGCGGTAGCGGCGCAGCCAGCCGGTGGCTGGGAGTTCAAGCTGGCGAGAGAGCGCGCCGTCATTGGTCAGCAGCAACAGCCCCTCGGAGGTTAAATCCAGCCGCCCAACGGAGATGAGGCGCGGCAGGCCGGGCGGCAGTTTCTCAAAAACCGTGGGTCGGCCTTCGGGGTCTTTATGCGTGGTCACCAGCCCCTCCGGCTTGTGATAGCGGAACAGACGGGTGCGCTCCGGCTCACCCACCGGCTTGCCATCCACCAGCACCATATCGCCTTTTTTCACGAACACGGCGGGGTGGCTCACGGCTGCGTTGTTCATCCGCACGCGCCCGGCCTCGATCATCACTTCCGCGTCCCGGCGGGATGCCACCCCAGCACGGGAGAGGAATTTGGCAATGCGCTCGCCGCGTTCAGCGTTTTCTTCACTCATGGCAGGCGGCCAGAAAAGCGCGGTAGAGGGCGGCATCGCCCGCATCCACCAGATATTCCGGGTGCCATTGCACGCCAATACAGAATTTCATCGTGGGGTCCTCAATGCCTTCAATCACGCCATCCGGGGCGATGGCATTCACCACGCCGCGCCCGGCGGTTTTCACCGCCTGATGGTGAGAGGTGTTCACCTGCATCACCGGCCCCGCAATCTCAAACAGCTTGGTGCCCGGCAATATCTCCACGCTATGGCCTGCCTCGTAATGGCTGGTTTTCTGTTCATGCTCCAGCGCGTTTGGAATGGCATCCGGAATATGCTGATGCAGTGTGCCGCCAAGCGCCACCGCGAGCAATTGCTGCCCGCCGCAAATGCCCAGCACCGGCATGTTGCGGGCTATCGCCCCGCGCAGATAAGCCAGCTCGGCGGTGGTGCGCTCTGCCTTCAGCGCCACGGTTTTGTGGGTCTCGGTATCGCCGTAAAGGGCCGGATCCACATCAAACGCCCCGCCGGTCACGATCAGCCCGTCCAGCCGGTCCAAATACGCCGCCGCCAGCTCTGTATCATGCGGCAGCGCCACACCCAGCCCGCCAAATGCCGCCAAAGCCTCGGTGTAATTCTGGCGCAGCGCGTACCAGGGATACTTAGACCAACCACCGGCGGGTTCCGCATCCAGTGTCAGGCCGATCAAGGGGCGTTTTTTCATACCCTCACCTAGACCCGCTGCGTCCGTTCAGGCAAATTTCCGCTCCATGAGCAACGCCATGCAACTTGCGCTGGACGCAGCCCGCCGAGCCGCCCTGGCGGGTGAGGTGCCGGTGGGGGCGGTGGTGACTGATGCAGCGGGGGCTGTGCTGGCCATGGCGGCCAACCAGGTGGAAGCCGGGCAGAACCCCACTTCCCATGCGGAATTTCTGGCCCTCTCCGCCGCCCGCGCCGCCCGGGGAAGCAAATATCTGGCTGATTGCACGCTGACGGTGACGCTTGAACCCTGCGCCTTTTGCGCCGGGGCGATTGCGGCCTTGCGCGTCGGCAAGCTGGTCTTCGGCGCCTACGACCCCAAAACCGGTGCCGTGGAACATGGGCCGCGATTGTTCACTCAAGCCACCACGCACCACAAGCCCGAGGTCATCGGCGGGGTGCGCGAGCAGGAAAGTGCAGCGCTGCTGCGGGAGTTTTTTGAGACCCGGCGCGATGCCTGACTTCACACGTGAAGCGGCACTTGGCGGGCGTGTGGCCGGGGTGGACGAAGTCGGGCGCGGCCCCTTGGCCGGGCCAGTGCTGGCGGCGGCGGTGGTGTTGCCCATGGGCTTATCGGCCCAGCTTGTCGCGATGCTGGATGATTCGAAAAAGCTCAGCCCGAGGAAGCGCGCGGCGGCCTTGCTGGCGTTGCAGGCTTCGGGAGCGGAGATCGGGGTGGGGGCGGCTTCGGTGGAAGAAATTTACAAGCTCAACATCCTGCACGCCTCGTTTCTGGCGATGCGCCGGGCGATCGCGGCGCTGCCTTTGCCGCCGGATCATGTACTGGTGGATGGCAACAAGAAACCCGGCATCGCCATTCCCTGCACAACGCTTATCGGCGGGGACGGTTTGAGCCTTTCCATCGCCGCTGCTTCAATTGTCGCCAAGGAACTTCGGGACAAGCTGATGCGCCAACTGAACGCGCGCTACCCCCATTATGGCTGGGCGCGCAATGCGGGCTATGCGGCGGCGCTTCACCGTGCGGCGATTTTAATGCACGGGCCAAGCCCGCATCACCGGCGCGGTTTCGGGCCGTTATTGGCCTGAGGCACCACCTGAAACCGGTTGCTGCATAAGCTGGCTGGCGGAGGGTGCCGCCGGGCCGGGCAATGGCTGAATTTTTGGCCGGTATTGCGCGGGCAGGAAGCCCACAACCCAAACCGCCCCCTGCTGGGCCAGCGGCAAAAACCGCGCATTTGCAACCGGGGCGGGCCAGGCGGAGGAAGGCTCGGCCAGGCCAATCGCGATATAGGCCAGAAACACCAGCACCGCCCCCCGCGCGGCGCCGAACACGATGCCCAGCGAATGGTCCAGCCCGGAAAGCGGTGAATCGCGCACCAGCCCGCCGATCAACCCGCTGATGAGGCTGAGCACGATCAGCACCACCAAAAACACCACCGCCATGGCGCCATAAATGGCAAAATGCGCCAGATGCTTGGGCAATAGCGACACGATATACGGCTCAACCAGGCCGTAATAGCGCAGGCAGGCGAGCAGCGCGCCGATCCAGGCGATAACGCCCAGCACCTCGCGCACAAACCCGCGCACCATCGAGAAAAGGGCTGAAAGCGCCACCACGCCCAGCATCACCGCATCAACCCAGGTCATTCCGTCTCCTTGCCTTTAGCGCCCGGCTTTTTCCCGGTGGCGATGATCCCAACTAGGTCCGTCAGATGCCCAATTTCAATCAAAGAAAGCGATTTCGGCACGCTCAACTTTGCCGCTCCGCCCGCCACACGCTTTGGCCCGGCGGCGCGGGCAAAGCCCAGCTTGGCGGCTTCCTTCAACCGCAGCTCGGTCTGCGCCACCTGGCGCAGCTCGCCTGAAAGCCCGATCTCACCAAAAAACACCATTTCCGGGTCGGTCGGCACATCCGATGCCGCTGAGATCAGCGCCGCCGCCACCGCCAGATCCGCCGCGGGTTCAGAAACCCGTAAACCGCCCGCCACATTCAAATAAACATCGTTCATCGCAAGCTTCAGCCCGCAGCGCGTTTCCAGCACCGCCAGCAGCATGGAAAGCC
>JAGWIE010000166.1 GCA_028866445.1 Rhodospirillales bacterium
CGCGGTGATTGGGACGGCACGGCGGAGATCATCGCGCGCGGGCGCGATCCCCTGATTGAGGAAATGAAAGCCTCGGGTATGCGCGGGCGCGGGGGGGCAGGGTTCCCCACCGGCATGAAATGGTCCTTCATGCCCAAGCAGAGCGATGGGCGGCCTTCATACCTTGTTATCAATGCTGATGAATCCGAGCCTGGCACCTGCAAGGATCGTGATATCATGCGCAATGAGCCGCACAAGCTCATTGAAGGCGCGTTGATCGCGAGCTTCGCGATGGGGGCGAACAAGGCGTTCATCTATATTCGCGGCGAATATTATAACGAGGCTGTGGTTCTCCAGGCTGCAATCGACGAAGCCTATGAAGCGGGTTTGTTGGGCAAGAATGCGGCAGGCTCAGGCTGGGATTTCGACCTCGTGCTGCAGCGTGGCGCCGGCGCATATATTTGCGGGGAAGAATCCGCGATGCTGGAAAGCCTTGAAGGCAAAAAGGGAATGCCGCGGATGAAGCCGCCTTTCCCGGCGGCGATGGGGCTTTATGGCTGCCCGACCACGGTGAACAACGTGGAAACCATCGCGGGTGTGCCAACCATTATGCGCCGCGGTGCCGCCTGGTTCGCGGGGCTTGGCCGCCCAAAAAATGCAGGCACGAAGATTTTCTGCATCTCCGGTCACGTGAACAACCCCTGCAATGTCGAGGAAGAGCTTGGCATCTCGCTGCGTGAACTGATCGAGAAACATGCAGGCGGCGTGCGCGGCGGCTGGGATAATCTCCAGGCGATTATTCCCGGCGGTGCGTCTTCCCCCGTGCTGAACAAGGCGATGTGCGATACCCAGATTATGGATTTCGACAGCCTGGCGGCTTCAAAATCCATGATGGGTTCCGGGGCCATCATCGTCATGGATAAATCCGTGGATGTGGTGAAGGCAATCTGGCGTTTGTCGAAATTCTTCAAGCATGAGAGCTGCGGCCAGTGCACGCCGTGCCGTGAAGGCACGGGCTGGATGATGCGCCAGATGGACCGGATTGTGCAGAACAGGGCAAGCCTTGCGGATATTCAACTGCTGGAGCAGGTGACGACCCAGGTGGCGGGCCATACGATCTGCGCGTTTGGCGAGGCAGCCTCCTGGCCGATCCAGGGCATGATGCGCGCCTTCCGCCCGGAAGTGGAGGCGCGGGCAATTGATTATCACGCGCCAGTGCAAGCGCAGGCGGCGGAGTAAGCCATGGCCAAGCTCACCATTGATGGCATTGAGGTCGAGGTTCCAAACGGCTCGACCGTAATCCAGGCCTGCGAAGCCGCAGGCGTCGAAATTCCTCGCTTCTGCTACCATGAACGGCTTTCCATCGCAGGTAATTGCCGCATGTGCCTTGTGGAAATTGAGAAGATGCCGCCGAAACCCGTCGCCTCCTGCGGGCAGCCAGTGGCGGATGGCATGGTGGTGCATACGGATAGCGAAATGGTCCGCAAGGGCCGCCGCGGCGTTATGGAATTTCTGCTCATAAACCATCCGCTGGATTGCCCGATCTGCGACCAGGGCGGTGAATGCGATTTGCAGGATGAAGCCGTGGCCTATGGCCGCGACACCTCGCGTTATGAGGAAGACAAGCGCAGCGTGGCACAGCCTGATTGGGGCCCGCTGGTGCGCACCACGATGACACGCTGCATCCATTGCACGCGCTGCATTCGCTTCACCACGGAAGTTGCCGGTGTAGCCGAGCTGGGTGCCACCCAGCGCGGTGAGGAAACCAAGGTCGGCACCTATGTGCAGAAGGCGCTAACCTCCGAACTCTCCGGCAATATCATCGATCTTTGCCCGGTTGGTGCGCTCACCTCCAAGCCTTATGCCTTCACCGCCCGCCCGTGGGAGCTGCGCAAAACCGACAGCATCGACGTACTGGATGCGCTGGGTGCGAATATCCGCATTGATGCGCGCGGTGCCGAAGTGCTTCGTATTCTGCCGCGCATCAATGATGATGTGAACGAGGAATGGCTGGGCGATAAATCCCGCTTCTCGGTGGATGGCCTGAAGCGCCGCCGGCTGGACCGCCCCTGGATCCGCGAAAACGGCAAATTGCGTGCTGCAAGCTGGGAAGAAGCTTTCGCTGCCATTGCCGCCAAGGTGAAAGCCACCGCCCCTGCGAAGATGGGCGCGCTGGCCGGAGACCTCGCGGATGTGGAGTCTATGCTGGCGTTGAAGGAATTCTTCGCCGCCATGGGGAGCCGCAATATCGACTGCCGGATAGACGGTTCAAATTTCGATACCTCCAAGCGGGCGTTTTACCTTTTCAATTCCACCATCGCCGGAATTGAGGAAGCTGACGCGCTGCTGATCATCGGCAGCAACCCGCGCCACGAAGCACCGGTGTTGAATGCGCGCATTCGCAAGCGCTGGCTGGCCGGTGGTTTCAATGTCGGGGTCGTCGGCAACGCGGCTGACCTGACCTATAAGTTCGACCATCTGGGCGAGGACGCGGAGGCGCTCCAGGCGTTGCTGGATGGTTCGCATTCTTTCGCTGATGTGTTGAAGAACGCCGCCAGGCCGATAGTCATTCTGGGTGCGGGCGCGCTGGCTGGGGCGGATGGTGCGGCGGTTCACGCTGCCGCGTGGAAGCTCGCCGCGCAGTTCAACATGCTCACGCCCGAATGGCATGGCTTTAACGTGCTGCACCATGCGGCATCGCGCGTTGGCGCGCTGGATATCGGGTTTTTGCCGGGTGAAGATGCGATGGACGCGAAAGCGATGCTCTCCGGCGGCGCTGATGTGTTGTGGCTGCTGGGTGCGGATGCCGAGGCCGTGCGCGAGATTCCAACCAACACCTTCGTGATCTATCAGGGCCATCATGGCGATGCCGGTGCGGCGCGGGCGGATGTGATTCTGCCCGGTGCCGCCTACACGGAAAAAGACGGCATTTACGTGAACACCGAAGGCCGCGTGCAGCAAGGCTATATTGCGGTAAAACCGCCTGGCGATGCGCGCGAGGATTGGCGGATATTGCGTGCCATCTCGGCTTATCTCGGCCATGCGCTGCCCTATGATAATTTGGAGCAGTTGCGCGCGCATTTGAACGCGGAATATCCGGTTTTCGCGGAAGAATTCCGTCGGTTCGCAGGTACAGACACAACCGCCCCGACCGCCGGTGTGCTTAGCGGCGCGGCGTTTAAACCGCTACTGCCGAATTACTACCAGACGGACGTGATCAGCCGCTCCAGCCCAACCATGGCCGCCTGCGTTGCCGCCCATAAACCTGCCCTCGCGGAGGCCGCGGAATGATGCCGTTTTGGGATACGAATTTAGGGATATTGATCCTCACGGTTCTGAAAACCCTGGCGCTGGTGGTGCCGCTGCTGATCGGCGTGGCCTACCTCACCTGGTTCGAGCGCAAAGTGATGGGTGCCATTCAGCTCCGTAAGGGGCCGAATGTCGTGGGTCCGTTTGGGCTTTGGCAGCCTTTTGCTGATGCGTTGAAGATGCTGACCAAGGAAACCATCATCCCCACCGGAGCGGACAAGATTTTGTTTGTGCTGGCGCCGATGATCACCTTCGGATTGGCGATTATCGCCTGGGCGGTGATCCCGGTGAATAACGGCTGGGGCATCGCCAACATCAATGTTGGCATTCTGTATCTTTTCGCGGTTTCCTCTCTTGGCGTTTACGGGGTGGTTGTCGCGGGCTGGGCATCCAACTCAAAATACGCCTTTCTGGGCGCGCTGCGTTCCGCTGCGCAGATGGTCTCCTACGAAGTCTCAATGGGCTTCGTGATTGTCACGGTGTTGCTCCTTGCGGGCAGCCTGAACCTCAACGCCATTGTGCTGGCGCAGAAGCATCTGTGGTTCGCGGTGCCGCTGTTTCCGTTATTCGTTATCTTCTTCATCTCAGGCCTGGCTGAAACCAACCGCGCGCCGTTCGACCTGGCCGAGGGCGAGTCTGAAATTGTCGCCGGATTCTTCGTGGAATACAGCGCCATGTCCTTCGCGCTGTTCTTCCTGGGCGAATACGCGAACATGATCATGATCAGCGGCATGACCACGGTATTGTTCCTCGGCGGCTGGCTCTCGCCGCTGCCGTTTCTACCCGGCGGTGTGCTGTGGTTCCTACTCAAGGTGCTCATTTGCTTGTTCGTGTTCGTATGGGTGCGTGCCACGCTGCCGCGCTACCGGTACGACCAACTGATGGCGCTGGGGTGGAAAGTGTTTTTGCCCATCTCGCTTGTCTATCTCGTCATGGTGGCGGGGGTGATGGAATATGCCGGTTGGCTGCCTAATGCGTAAGGAAGCAGTAGTATGAACAAGGTCCTCCGTTGGACATGGAGCCTGGTGCTGTGGGAAATTCTCTGCGGCCTTGGCATCACCTTGCGTTTTTTCTTCCGGCCC
>JAGWIE010000167.1 GCA_028866445.1 Rhodospirillales bacterium
GGCGGGCTTTCCAACATCATCCTGCGCGGCACGCTCGGCATCCAGTCCGTGCTGCGGCTGGCGGCTTTCAACCTGGTGCCAACGCTGATCGAGCTGCTGCTCACCACCTTCATGCTCTGGTATTTGTTCACCGTCTGGTATGCGTTGATCGCCTTCTTCGCCATCGGCTGCTACATCGCCTTCACCTTCAGCTTCACCACCTGGCGCACGAAATTCCGCCGCACGATGAATGAGAGCGATAACGAGGCCCAGACCAAGGCCATCGATAGCCTGCTGAATTTCGAGACGGTCAAGTATTTCGGCAATGAGGGGCATGAATCCAAGCGCTTCGATGAAAGCCTGGCGCGGTTCGAGAAAGCCTCCGTGCAGTCCCAGGTCTCGCTGAACGCGCTGAATATCGGCCAGGCCATCATCATCTCCCTGGCGCTGGGCGCGATGATGGTGATGGCTGCCAATGGCGTGGTTCATCATCGCATGACGGTGGGCAGCTTCGTGCTGGTGAACACCTATCTCCTGCAACTCTACGTTCCGCTTAACTTCCTGGGCTTCACCTACCTCACGCTCAACCAGGGCCTGGTGGATATGGAGCAGATGTTCACCCTGCTGCGCGTGAACCAGGAAGTGCAGGACAAAACCGGGGCGGCCTCCATTGCTTCCCACGGCGCGCCGGCTGAAATCCGCTTTGAGGATGTGCGCTTTGCCTACAACCCGGACCGGCAGATTTTGAAAGGTGTGAGCTTCACTGCCACACCGGGCAAAAAAATCGCCATTGTCGGCCCCACCGGCTCCGGCAAATCCACCATCTCGCGTCTTGTCTTCCGGTTTTATGATGTCACCGGCGGGCGCGTGCTGATTGACGGGCATGACGTGCGGGACATTCGCCAGCACGATCTGCGCGCCGCCATCGGCGTGGTGCCGCAGGATACCGTGCTGTTCAACGACAGCATTTTCTACAACATTGCCTATGGCCGGCCCGGTGCCACCAGGGCCGAGGTTGAGGAAGCGGCGCGGCTGGCCCAGGTGCATGACTTCATCGCCTCGCTACCACAGGGCTACAACACCAAAGTGGGCGAGCGGGGCTTGAAGCTTTCGGGTGGTGAGAAGCAGCGCGTGGCCATTGCCCGCACGATCCTCAAAAACCCCCGCATTCTGATTCTGGATGAAGCCACCTCCGCGTTGGACACCGCCACCGAGCAAGGCATTTCCGCCGCCCTGCGCTCAGTGGCCCAACACCGCACCACGCTGGTCATCGCCCACCGGCTTTCCACGGTGACTGATTCCGATGAGATTCTGGTGCTGCGTGAGGGCGAGGTGGTGGAACGCGGCACCCATGCCGCCTTGCTGGCCGCGGATGGGGTTTACGCCAGCATGTGGGCGGCACAGGCTGTCATCGAGCAAGAAGAACCCCTGGCCGATGGTGCGAATGCCACAACGCGCGGAAAAACCCTCCACCAAGCTATGAAATAAGAAAACGTTTGGTAGCGCCGCATCCGCGTACCAGATAAGAACCCCGGAAAATTGGGACGGATAAGATGACCGACAGACAAGCACCGCCAGAGCGTGAATTGAGCCATGCTGGTTCAGTGGTGGATAAGGCGATTGAATACATGATCGGCCAGGATTTGTCCGAGATTGCCGTTGCCTCGGCATTGCTGGGCGGTGCAATGGGGCTGCTCACCCGCACCCTGCCGGACCAAGTGGTTATCCAGATTTTGCAAAACGCCATCAAGAGCCTCGAAGCCGGGGAGCTGCGCGCGGAGCCGGACGATGGCCCAGCGGGGCAGGCCTGAATCCCAACGGATTGACTTGACGCTGGCCACACCTTCGGCCATAAGCCGCCCCGATATTCCGGGCTGGCCCCTGCCCGCCCGCTTTGCGTTTGTTTGAGGAAGAGTAACATGGCCCGCCGTTGCGACCTGACCGGAAAGACCGTGCAAGCTGGCAATAATGTCAGCCACGCCAATAACAAGAGCCGCCGCCGGTTCCTGCCCAATCTGCAGGTGACCACGCTGCTCTCCGACACGCTGGGCGCTGTTCGTCTGCGTCTTTCCACCCGTGCCATCCGCACGGTTGAGCATAATGGTGGGCTGGACGCTTATCTGCTTGCCCATACTGACGCCAAGCTGACCGTTGAAGGCTTGGCCTTGAAGCGCCGCCTGGAGCGCGCGATGGCGAAGAAAGAGGCCAAGGCCGCCTAAACCGCTGCCGGAGCCTATAAAGCGAGGCTCCGATGCTGATACCCGTTTCAAGCAACCTCCAGATCAGCGATGCTGATCTGGAGGAATTTTTTACACCCGCCACCGGCCCTGGCGGGCAGAACGTCAATAAGGTTTCAACCGCGGTGCAGTTGCGGTTCAACCTGGCGGCCAACACCACCCTGCCAGAGGGCATAAAAGCCCGCCTCGCCGCATTGGCTGGCAAGCGGCTCACGCAAACTGGCATTCTTATCGTCGAGGCTGAAGAGCATCGCTCCCAGTTGCGCAACCGCGAAGCCGCGCGGGAGAAACTCTTCGCCCTTATCCGCGAAGCCACAGTGGTGCCAAAGACACGGCGGAGCACAAAACCCACCAAGGCCTCGAAAACCCGGCGGCTCGACGCCAAATCTCGCAGGTCTTCGGTCAAACGCCTGCGGAACAGCATCGATTGAAACTGCTTCTTGCAACCTTGCTTCTTGGTCTTCTCACGGGTTGCGCGGTGGCACCGCGTTTCAGCCCGGAATTAGCCTGTCATATTCCCAGTGGCAGCGAGCAATCCGCCCTGCAAATTCTTAAAAGCGAAAACCAGGCCGCCGCTGGCACGCCGTTTCATGGCGGTAACAGCGTAGAGCTGCTGAAAAACGGCCCCGCTACCTACGCGGTGATGATGGCCGCCATAAAAGGCGCGCATCAACAAATCGACATGGAAAGCTATGAGTTCGACGGCCAGGCCGCCGCCGAGTTCGCCGCACTGCTTATCGAAAAGGCCGGAGATGGTGTGCAGGTGCGCCTGATCTACGATGCCTTTGGCTCCAAACACGAACCCGCCAGCATGTTCACCGCTATGGAAAAAGGCGGGGTGCAGGTGGAGGAATACTCGCCCCTCAGCCCGCTGAAGCTGAAAACGCTGGATTTAAACAAGCGCGACCACCGCAAGCTGCTGGTGGTGGATGGCCGGCAGGTTATCACCGGCGGGGTCAACATCGCCCAGTTTTACGAACACAACACCACCCCGCCGCCGGATGCCGGGCCCGCCGGTGCCCTGCCCTGGCGGGACACGGACATCGCCATCATCGGCCCCGTGGCGGCGGATTTCGAGGCGATGTTTGCAAAAACCTGGGTGAAGGAAGGCGGTAAACCCTTCGCGCTGTTGCCCGCCGTGCAAACCCCGCAGGGCAACACCGTGGTGCAGGCCATCGATGGCTCCCCGCGCGACGACCACCCCGCAATTTATGATTCACTGCTCACCGCCATCGCCACCGCGCGGCATTCCGTGCATCTCACCACCGGCTTCTTCGTGCCCCCGCCTGAGCTTTTGGAGGCCCTTGAATGCGCCGCCAGGCGCGGGGTTGATGTGCGGATCATTCTGCCCAGCCGCAGCACCAGCGGCACCGCCATCGCCGCCGGGCGGGCCGATTATGGCGATCTACTGAAGGCAGGCGTGAAGATTTACGAACGCCAGGGCGTGGTGCTGCACGCGAAAACCGCGGTGATCGACGGCATCTGGTCGGTCGTCGGCTCGTCGAACCTCGATTGGCGGAGCACAGTTTCCAATAACGAGATCGACGCCGTGGTGATCGGCCGCAGCTTCGGCCAGCAGATGGAGGCGATGTTCCAGAACGACGAAGCGCATTCCAGGCAAGTCACTTTGCAAGCCTGGCGGCGTCGCGGCCTGGGCGAGCGGCTGCGCGAGATAAAGGCCCAGACCGTGCAGATGTTCCTCTAAACCGCCAATCTCAGCGCATCCTCAATGCCCAACTCCCCTGGCAGCGCGCCTTTGGGGAACAGCCGGTTGAAATGCCCCATCTTCCGCCCAGGCCGGGCTTCGGTTTTGCCGTAATGGTGCGGGATAAGCCCCGGCGTGGCGAGAATCTCCGGCCACAGCGCCATATCCTCCGGGCCAACCAGATTTTTCATCACCGCGTCTGAATGCCTCATTGCTGGCGGCAAAGGCAGCCCCGCCACAGCGCGGATATGCATCTCGAACTGCCCGCACGGGCAGGCATCCATGGTCCAATGCCCGGAATTATGCGGGCGCGGCGCAATCTCGTTCACCACCACCTCACCCGAGGCTGTCACGAACATTTCGACACCCATCAGCCCCACCAGCTCCAGCTTTTCCGCCACCACGCGGGCGATGCCCTGCGCCGCCTGCGAAATTTCCGGCCC
>JAGWIE010000168.1 GCA_028866445.1 Rhodospirillales bacterium
GGGTCATGGCCCAAAGCGGCGTCCTGGTCCGCCACATCCCCCTGCCAATCCCCACCCAGAAGCTCGATCTCGCCGCGCAGAATAAGCGGGGCGGGATCATCCGGGATAAGCGCTATGGCCTGGTTCACCGCGCCCAACGCCTGCTGGGGCTGGCGCAACGCCAGATAAGCCCGGGCCAAAGTGAGATAAATCCGGCCATTGCCGGGGTTGAGGGCGATGCCCGCCTGCGCATCTGCCAAGGCTGGCTTGAGTTGGTTTAGCTGTAATTCAGCCAGAGCCCGGTTGTTATAGGCCTCGAAATCCAGCGCCTCCATATTCTGCCCGGCAGCGAGAATGGCGTTGCACCCCGCCACCTGCCGCGCCGGGCTATGGCTTTCGCAATCGGAGACGGGAGATGGCGCATCCGCCAGCGCCGGAGACGCCGCAGAAAGGCCGAGCAGAAAGGCAAAAGCGTAGCGCCGCATCATTCATCCTTCAGGCTGCGGCTCATCAGCGCCGACATGGTTTGCGGCACATTCATTTCACCGGAAAGCAGCTTTGTCACGGCCTGGGTTATGGGCATCTCAACGCCAGCCGCAGCGGCGCGAGCCAGCAAAGCTGGTGCGGTCATCACGCCCTCGGTCACGGCGGAACGGGCACTCAGAATTTCGGCAAGGCTCTGCCCCTGGCCCAGCAAAAAGCCAAGCGAGTAGTTGCGGCTGCTGGTGCCGGTGCAGGTGAGCAGCAAATCTCCCAGCCCTGAGAGGCCGGAGATGGTCTCGGCCTTGCCCCCCAGAGCCGCCGCGAGGCGGGCGATTTCAGCCAGGCCACGGGTGATGAGGGCGGCGCGCGCATTCTCCCCCAGCCCGGCGCCCATCACCACCCCGGCGGCAATGGCGATCACGTTTTTCGCCGCCCCGCCCAGGGCAGCCCCGGTAATGTCCGGCGAGCCGTAAAGCCGCAAGCTGGGGGTGTGCAGGGCGGTGATGAGGGCGGTGCGCAAGGCGGCATCCGGCGTGGCGAGCACGGCGGCGGCAGGCAGGCCGCGCGCGATTTCATGCGCGAAATTCGGCCCGGTGAGCATGGCGCATGGGCGGCCAGCAACAATTTCCGGCGGCAGCAGATGCGTGCCAGCCTCCAGCCCCTTGCAGCAGAGCACCAAGGGTGCCTCCGGCAAGGCGGGCAATATGCCGCGTAGATGCTGCATCGGCACCGCCAGCAGCAAAATCTCCGCCTCCGGCATTGCAGCCGTTACGCGCAAGGGTGGCGGCAACGCCACATCTGGCAAACGCGGGTTCACCCGGCTTGCCAGCATGGCGTCAGCCTTGGCGGCGTCCCGCGCCCAGAGCGTGACATTACGCCCGGCCTCAGCCAGCAGCACCGCCAAGGCCGTGCCCCAGGCCCCGGCGCCGATCACCGCGATGGATTTACTCATTGATGATCCTCTCTATCGCCGCACTCGCCCCGGCCTCGCCAAAGGCTTCGACGCAGGCTTGCAGAATGGGGGCTGCTTCCTGTTCAAACCCATAAGGCGGGTTTATGAGTCCCAGACCAGCCCCGTTCAATCTGGCGGTGTCTGTATCTGGCCGGCGCAGAAACTCAGCGGCGATGACATCCTTGATACCGGCCAATTTCAGCGCCTCAAAAAATGCCCGCACCGGCGCGCGGTGCTTGATGGGGTACCAGATGACAAACACGGCTGAAGGAAATTTTTTCCAGGCGGCGGCGAGGGTTTTGGCGAGAGCGGAAAATTCGTCAATGCGTTCAAAAGGCGGGTCGATGAGCACCAGAGCGCGTTTCTCCGGCGGTGGCAGAAAGGCGTTCAACGCCTCGTACCCATCGCGCTCATGCACCGACGCATGCGCATAGGGCCGCATGGTCCGGCGCAGCGTGGCGGCATCCGCCGGGTGCAGCTCAGAGGCCACCAACCGGTCCTCGGGGCGCAGCGCCTCAGCCGCGAAAACCGGGGAGCCAGGGTAGAGCCCCAGGCGCTGCACGGTTTGCACATACTCAGCCAGGGCGGGCGGCGGGTTTGCCAGAATTTTACCAACACCCTCCCGCCATTCCCCGGTTTTTTCGGCTTCTACGCTCGTTACATCGTACCGGCCAATGCCCGCGTGCGTGTCCAGCACCAGAAACGGCTTGGCCTTGCGCTGCATGGCGGCAAGCAGGCGCAGCAGCAGCGCGTGCTTCATCACGTCCGCGAAATTTCCAGCGTGGTAGATATGGCGGTAGTTCACAGCGCCTCCAGCGGCCAGCGCGGTTTGCAGGGGGCATCCAGCGCCGAGGTTTTGCCCAGCCGCAAGCGTTCAATGCCCGCCCAGGCGACCATAACCGCGTTATCAGTGCAGAGGCGCAAAGGCGGCGCGATGAGCGTTTTGCCCGCCCGGCCTGCAACCTCGCCCAGCCTGGCGCGGATGGCCAAATTCGCCGCCACTCCGCCCGCGACGATGACGGCCTTTGCCCCCGGCAGCATGGCAAGCGCGTGGGAAAGGCGGTCGCCCAGAATATCCGTAACGGATGCCTGAAAGCTGGCGGCGATATCTGCCGCGTGTTGGCGGGGTAAGGCACCCGGCGGCTCAGCCGCGAGCAATTGCGCGATGGCGGTTTTAAGGCCGGAGAAAGAGAAATCACAGCCCTCCCGCCCCAGCAGTGGGCGGGGCAGCTTCACAGCTTTTGCATCGCCCTCGCGCGCCAGGGCTTCCAGCGCCGGGCCGCCGGGGTATGGCAGGCCGAGCAGCTTGGCGGTTTTGTCGAATGCTTCGCCCACCGCGTCGTCCAGCGTGGCACCGAGCAACCGGTAGCGGCCCACGCCTTCCACCGCCACGCATTGGCTATGCCCACCAGAGAGCAGCAGCAGCAGATAGGGAAATTCCACCTGCCCTACACTTGGCAACCGGGCGGTGAGGGCATGGGCCTCCAGATGATTGATCGCGAGATACGGCACCCCCGCCGCCAACGCCGCACCCTTGGCATAGCCGGTGCCCACCAACAGCCCGCCAATGAGCCCTGGCCCCGCCGTGGCGGCGATGGCGGCGAGGTCCAAGAATCCCACCCCGGCCTCGCGCAGCGCGTCCTTCACCATGGTATCCAGCGCCGAAAGATGCGCGCGCGCCGCGATTTCCGGCACCACACCGCCGAAGGCCGCATGATCGGCGATCTGGCTCAGCACGCGCTCGGCGAGAATCCGGCCATCCGGCGCCAGAACCGCCGCCGCTGTTTCGTCGCAGGAGCTTTCAATGCCCAGAATTGGCGCATCGTCTTTTCTTTCCATGCCCCACGCTCTAGACCACGCGCGTGAAAACCGAAACGCCCCCCGCCCCCTCCGTGAAGCCGCATAAGCGTAACCTGCCCTTGCGGGTAGGCACGCGCGGCTCGCCACTCGCCCGGCAACAGACCGCGACTTTCCTGGACATTCTGACGACTTTCTGCCCGGTGCTGAAAGGGATGCAGGTGTTCGAGGAGCATATCATCCTCACCACCGGCGATGCGGTGCAGCACAAAGCGCTGGCGGAGATTGGCGGCAAAGGGCTGTTCGCCAAGGAAATTCACGAGCAGCTTCTGGCCGGGACCATCGATTTCGCGGTGCATAGCCTGAAGGATTTGGAAACCACGCTGCCGAAGGGCATTGCCCTGGCCTGCACGTTGAAACGCGAGGATGCGCGGGATGCATTGATTTTACCACCTGGTGTGGAGGTGGACCCAGCCGACCCGTATGGCGCGCTGAAACCAGGGGCGATGGTGGGCTCGGCCAGCGTGCGGCGGCAGGCGCAGATGAAATATGCAAGGCCGGATTTGAACTTCACCCTGCTGCGCGGCAATGTGGGCACCCGGCTTGCCAAGGTTGGCAGGGATGGGCTGGATGCAACGCTGCTGGCCTATGCGGGCCTGAAGCGCCTGGGCCTGGCGGAAAAAGCCAGCCTGCTGCTGAGCGCCGAGCAGATGGTGCCCGCCGCCTGCCAGGGCATTGTGGGCATTACCGTGCGGGCCGAGGATAGCGAGCTGCTCTCACTGCTCTCCGGCATTGAGGACCCCGAGGCGAAGGCGGTTTCCACGGCTGAGCGCGCATTGTTGGGGGCCCTTGATGGCTCCTGCCGCACCCCGATTGGCGGCTATGCGCGGCGGCTGGAGGATGGCGATTTGCACCTCACCGGCTTGGTGGCACGGGCGGATGGGTCGTTTTTGCTAAAGCGCAGCCTTACCGGCGCGGTTGGGGATGCCGAGGCGCTGGGGCGGGAGCTTGGTGCCTCGTTGAAGGCGGATAGCCCAGAGGATATTTTCGCGCCGTGAAATTATTGGTGACGCGGCCCGAACCCGGAGCCAGCGCCACCGCCGCAAGGCTGGCGGCCATGGGGCATGAACC
>JAGWIE010000005.1 GCA_028866445.1 Rhodospirillales bacterium
CTGCTGGGTGTTTACCGTTTCATCTGGCACCGCCCGCTCTTCGACCTTTGCCTGCTCATCATGCTCACCGGGCTTATCAGCCTGGCGGCCAACCATTATTTTTAAGTTCGGAATGCCATGAAACCCGTTTCCCTCATCTACCGTTTCATTGTCACGCTGGGCGCGCTGGTTCTGGCTGGCATCGTCGGCTGGCAACTCTGGATCTATTATATGGAAAGCCCCTGGACGCGCGATGGCCGCGTACGCGCGGATATTGTCTCGCTGGCGCCGGATGTTTCAGGCCCAGTTGTGCAAGTTTTCGTGCACGACAATGAGTTGGTGCATACAGGCGAGCCTTTGTTCCAGATCGACCCCGCCCGCTTTAATCTGGCATTGGCGCAGGTGAATGCCGCCCTGGCGCAAGCCAAAGCCACCCAGGCCAAAGCACAAGCCACAATGCAGAACGCCGAACAAAATGCCGCCCGCTATGCGGCACTTTCCGCCAACGCCACCTCTGCCATCGCAAGGGATGATGCCAGCACGCAGTCCCGCGCGGCGAAGGCAGAATATGAAGCGGCAGAGGCAGCTTACGCGGCGGCTCAGGCGGATACCGGCGTGGCGCAGCTTAACCTGCAACGCACCACTGTTCGCGCCACGGTAAACGGCGTGCTCACCAATTTCTCGATGCAACCCGGCGATTATGTTGCCGCCGGCAGCGCGGTAATGGCCATCGTGGATACCGACTCCTTATATGTAGATGGTTATTTTGAGGAGACGAAACTCCGCCATATTCAACCCGGGGACAAAGCCAAGGTGGAATTGCTGCAAGGCGGCCCGGCGATAGACGGGCATGTGCAAGGTTTCGCGGCGGGCATCGCGGATTCTGAACGCATCGCCGCACCCACCTTGCTGGCTGATGTAAATCCAACCTTCACCTGGGTTCGTCTGGCTGCCCGCATACCCGTGCGGATTGTGCTGGATAAAATACCCGCAGATGTGAATCTGGTGGCTGGAATGACCTGCACGGTGAGCATTCTGCCGGAGAAAAAACGAGATTAGTTCCGTGTGTAAAGCACCCGTAGCACCACAAACCAATTTTCCATATTGCCCGCCAGCAACCCCTGGGCATTGGCGTGCAGATGCTCCATCGTCACCGAGTCATCCACATTGCCGCCGACAACGCCCACCATGCCGGGGCCACCACCAGTGACGATGCTGCAATGCGCGGGATAGAGATACGAAGTTGGCAGAGCGGCGAATGTTAAGTTACTGGCCCAGCCGCGCGGGAAGCAGACAAGATCCCCCAATCGTGGCGCGTAGGTCTTCGGGTTTTCGGCAATCAGCAATTTGCCAGCATGATACGGTTGGGCAGCGTTGTTAATATAATAAGAGTGATCCGCCGCGTAAGGAAATTCAGGCCCCGCGCCAGCAATGCGCATAACATAAGAGATGAAAGCGGCAGACCAGGCGTATTCGCCATTTTTATGAACCGGAAACACCTTGCCATCGGCATCATGCTTGCCGGTCCAACGTGTTTCCGGTTGATTGGCGTTAAGCCCTTCCCACCAATATTCGCCCACGCGCTGCCACAAACCCTGTTGGCGCTCTGCCATTGTGGCGGCGTGTTGAACATACGCGGCACCGTCATTGTCATCCACACGCTCGCCCCAAAGCCGCCATTCGCGAAGCGCTATGGCCACGGCGGCACTGCGAGAAAAAGCCTCGTAAGGCTGGTTGGCGAATGGCGGCGCATGATTTTCCGCCGCACAGGATGAAAGCAGAACGCCCGCCAGAGCCGCCATTGCTGTTGCCATGAACGATCTGGGCAGGCTTCTGTTTCCGGCAGCAAAAAACCTCACGCGAGGTCGCTGAACAATTCAGTCAGCGTTGGTTCAGTCGCGTCGCACAAGCCGCGTTCCGTAATCAGCCCGGTAACGAGCCTTGCGGGCGTTACGTCAAACGCCGGGTTGGCGGCGGGGCTGGAGGTGGGCACAATACGCACGGTGGCGATGGAACCATCCATCGCACGACCGGTCATTGTCGTTACCTCGGTGGTGGCACGCTCCTCAATTGGAATGTCGGCAAGCCCGTCCCGAATTGTCCAATCAATGGTGGAAGACGGCAACGCCACCCAGAACGGCACATTATTATCCTGCGCGGAAAGCGCCTTTAAATAAGTGCCGATCTTGTTGCAGACATCGCCCTGGCGGGTGACGCGGTCGGTGCCGACGATCACCAGATCCACCTCGCCATGCTGCATGAAATGGCCGCCGGCATTGTCCGCAATCACCGTATGGTTCACGCCATGCTTGCCGAGCTCCCACGCGGTGAGCGACGCACCCTGGTTGCGCGGGCGGGTTTCTTCCACCCATACATGCACGTCTATCCCTGCATCATGCGCCATATAAATTGGCGCCAGCGCCGTGCCCCAATCCACCGTCGCAATCCAACCGGCATTGCAATGGGTAAGAATGTTAACGCGCTTTTTTGCCTTCGCCTTTTCCTCGATCAAGGCGAGACCGTTGCGACCGATCGCCGCGTTCACCGCGACATCCTCGTCGCATATCTTAGCCGCTTCCTCATATGCCGCAGCTTCCCGCATTTCCGGCTTCAGTTTCGCGAGGCAGGAACCCATGCGCTTCAGCGCCCAGAGCAAATTGATCGCGGTGGGGCGCGTGGCGGCCAAAACGTCCAGCGCCTGAGACAGCGCGGCATCAGAACCATCCACGCGCATGGCCAATGCCACGCCATAAGCGGCGGAGGCGCCGATTAACGGCGCGCCGCGCACCAACATCGCCCGAATGGCGTGGGCCATTTCATCAAGCGTGGTCAGCCGGACAAGATCAACAGCCCATGGCAGCTTGGTCTGATCGATGATACGAACAGACCATCTATCGGTTTCGTCCACCCAGATTGAGCGATACGGGGTGCCGTCTATTTTCATGAGCTTAAAAGTTCCTAAAGTTTTTGGTGCAAAGCGCAGACCAGGGTGAATAAGCGCCGCGCGGTGGAAAAATCAATCGCCACCTTTCCCTCAAGCCGCTTCATCATCAGCTCCGCACCTTCATTGTGCAGCCCACGGCGGCCCATATCGATTGCTTGGATACGTGCTTCTCGCCCTTCCGCGATGGCATTCGCGTAAGAATCCAGCAACATCCGGTAATCGCGGATCAGCATTTTGAATGGTCCGAGCGCCAGCAAAACCGCTTGTACGGGCTGTTCGTTCTCGTCCCGCACATCCAGCACAAGCCTGCCCTCGTGAATTGAAAGATGCAGAACAATTCGCATATCAGGGTGGCCAGGCAGGTAAAATTCACTCTCCTGCGCAAGATCTCGCACCGCCTGTTCCTGATCGGCTTGTTGAAGAGACGATATTCTGTGCAGTGCCGGGCCACCCAGAACAACCCGCATCAGCCTACCCTTCGCATCCGCCATGTTAAGTCTCCGCGCTTAATACCAGCCGTCTCGTCGCAAGCTCGCAAAGGAACATAACCATTATGCAAAGCCGCGACAAATCAAACGACAGGCACGCAGAGCTTAAAGCGATCACGTCAGAATGCAGCACAGGATGCCGACCATCCTGAACAACCCAAATGTTAACGACACGTTCGGCAGTTTCCGCACCAAACTCGACATCTATACGAAACCATTTCAGGCACCGCGCACGACTTCGCGATGTTGTATTTCCGAACCGTGTTGCGCCCGCGTTGGAACAGGCAAAATAGCGGCGCAAGCAAGGCGCTTTTGTGGCGAAACCAATCGTAATGGCGTGGCTTTAATACTGAACAAAAAAAAATGCGCGAATACTGATGTTTGCATACGCTTTTTGTTGACAGCGCGATAAGAGAAGCGGAATAGCGATTCTTGCGTGCATTACGCGATTCGCGTCGCAGCCGAGTCTAATTCTGTCGGTTAAGAAGTCCGCACGCAAAATAAGAAGGACGGCTCATCGCCGTGGGAAAAGACGTTTCTGTGCCGGACCGCGACCTTCAGAACTCAACCATAACCTTGAATGCAAGGAGCAATTCTCGTGACAAGTGAAGACAAGAACGATACACAACGCGCCCAGCCGCTTGCGGTGCGTGCGCCGGCAAAAAAAGCTGCCGCCAAGAAGCCCGCTGCAAAAAAGCCGGCCGCTAAGAAGCCCGTGGCCAAGAAAGCTGCCGTGAAACCGGCTGCCAAAAAGACCGCTGTAGCTAAAAAGCCAACAGCAAAGAAGACCGCAACCGCCAAGAAGCCGGTTGCTAAGAAAGCTGCCGCAGCCAAGAAACCCGTGGCTAAGAAAACCGCAACCGCCAAGAAGCCCGTAGCTAAGAAAGCCGTAACCGCCAAGAAGCCGGTTGCTAAGAAGGCTGCCGCAGCCAAGAAACCCGTGGCTAAGAAAACCGCAACCGCCAAGAAGCCGGTAGCTAAGAAAGCCGCAACCGCCAAAAAGCCGGTTGTTAAGAAGGCCGCCGCAGCCAAGAAACCCGTGGCTAAGAAGGCCGCCGCAGCCAAGAAAGTTGCTCCTGCTAAGAAGCCGGTCGCCAAGAAAGCTGCTCCTGCTAAAAAGCCGGTAGCCAAGAAAACTGCCACCGCTAAAAAGCCCGCGGCAAAGAAGGCCTCCACGCCGTCCCGTCGTAAAGCCACACCCTCGGCGTCCGGGGCCTCAATGATGTCTGACGACGCGGTGGAGATTATGACCCCCACGCTCGACAGCATTAACTAACGATCTCCTTAAGTACCCGAGCAATATCCAATCAGATTACGTCATCTGATTGGATAAATTTGTTCGCTTAAGCGGCGCCTGAGCAGCCAAGCTTGCACTCTGCCGCCGCTCGGGCGATAATCAGTGCGGGAGATCGGCGGCGGACATCGCGGCCCGCCAACCTGGTCAGGGCCGGAAGGCAGCAGCCACAACGGATTTCGCATGGGTCGTTGTCCGGTCTCCCACCGGAATTCTCAGCACCAAGGTCCGCGCCGCTCATGGGTTTGTTCGACGACGAAGCGCCCGAAGCCACGCCGCCGGGCCCCGGCCTGTTTGGCGAGGAGCCCACGCGGGAGGCTCCAAAAGCCGCCGCCTACCGCGTGCTGGCCCGCAAATACCGTCCCACGACTTTCGATGATTTAATTGGCCAGGAAGCCCTGGTGCGTACCTTGCGCAACGCCTTCGCGATGAACCGCATCGCCCATGCGTTCATGCTCACCGGCGTGCGCGGCGTGGGCAAAACCACCACGGCGCGTATTCTGGCGCGCGCGCTTAACTGCACCGGGCCGGACGGCACCGGCGGCCCGACGCCAGACCCATGCGGCGTGTGCGATAATTGCAAAGCCATTTTGGCCGACCGCCATCCGGACGTGGTGGAGATGGATGCCGCCTCCAACACCGGGGTGGACGATGTGCGCGAGATTATCGAGGCCACGCGCTTCAAGCCGCTCTCCGCGCGCGTTAAGGTCTTTATCATCGACGAGGTGCACATGCTCTCCAAGGCGGCGTTCAACGCGCTGCTGAAAACGCTGGAAGAGCCACCGCCACACATTAAATTCGTGCTGGCCACCACGGAAATCCGCAAGGTGCCTGTCACCGTGCTCTCGCGCTGCCAGCGGTTTGATTTGCGGCGCGTGCCGGTTGAGCAACTCACCGCGCATTTCACCCGTATCGCGGCAAAGGAAGACATAGCAATTTCCGAAGCAGCGCTCACCCATATCGCCCGCGCCGCAGACGGCTCGGTGCGCGACGGGCTTTCGCTGCTCGACCAAGCCATTGCACGTGGCGCTGAAGATGGCGGCGAGATCACAGGCCCGATGGTGGCGGAGATGCTCGGCCTTGCGGATCGCGGTTTCGTGTTTGACCTGATGGATGCCGTGGTGAAAGGCGACATTCAAGCCGCGTTGAAAATCTCCGACGATTCCTATGAACGCGGCGCCGACCCCGGCGTGCTGCTCTCGGATCTTCTGGGCCTCGCGCATCTTCTCACCCGTATGAAATCCGTGCCCGCTTTGGCCAAAAGCGGCACGCTACCGGAGATGGAACGCACGCGCGGTGCCGCCTTCGCGGAAATGCTTTCCATCCCGTTCCTGGGGCGGCTTTGGCAAATGCTGCTAAAGGGTTTGCAGGAAGTGGAAACTGCACCAGACCGCCGCGCGGGGGCTGAGATGATTCTCATCCGCCTCTGCCATGTAGCGGACTTGCCGCCGCCGGGTGAGCTGGTGAAGAAACTTACCGAAAACCCCACCTCCTCCATCGGCGGCGCAGCACCCGGCGGACCAAATGGAGGTGGCGCGCGCGCGGTTGCCAATGGCAATGTGGTGATGCAGGCACACGCCCCGCGCGCTCTTGCGTTTCAGGATGTTGTGGCACTTGCCCAGGCGAAACGGGATGCGATGCTGTATGCGCATCTGCGTCATTCCGTGCATCTGGTGCGCTTCGCCCCGCCGGTGATTGAGATGCGGCTCACGGAAGACCACCCGCGTGATCTGATCTCGAAACTCTCGCACATGCTGGAGGAGGAAACCGGCCGCCGCTGGACCATCGTGCTCTCCACACAACTGGGTGAGGCAACGATCGACGAGCAGGAAGGTGTTGCCACCGCCAAGGCGCGCGATGAAGCTCTGGCGCATCCGCTGGTGCAGGCCATTCTGGCGCAATTTCCGGGCACCAAGGTAGAAACACAAGCCGAGCCAGAGGCGGAATCCGATTTGCCTGCCGACTGGGCGGCGCTGGTCCCGCCGGACGAGTTATATGAAGGAGACGAGTAAATGAAAAACATCGCTGGCCTGATGAAGCAGGCCTCTCAGATGCAGCAAAAAATGGCCGACATGCAGGCCAAACTGGAAGCCACCGAGATGGAAGGCGTTGCCGGTGCCGGGCTGGTGCGCGTTACTCTCTCCGGCAAGGGCGCGCTGAAGCGCGTGAAGATCGACCCCAAGCTGATCGACCCCGCGGAGACCGAGATGCTGGAAGACCTTATCGCCGCCGCCCATGCGGATGCTAAAACCAAACTGGACGCGATGATGGAATCCGAGACCAAGAACGCCATGGGCGGCATAAGCCTGCCGCCAGGTATGAAACTGCCCTTCTGAAGTGGGCGGCGCTGAACTCGAAAATCTGATCGGCCTGTTTTCGCGCCTGCCGGGGCTTGGCCCCCGCAGCGCGCGGCGCATTGTGCTGAAGCTGCTGCGGGAGAAAGAGCACGGATTGATGCCATTGGCGGATGCGCTGCGTGCCGCCGCTTCTTCCGTGCGTACATGCACTGTTTGCGGCAATCTTGATTCGTCGGACCCCTGCGCCATCTGCGCCGAGCCTCTGCGCGAGCTCCGCATCTGCGTGGTGGAAAACGTGGCGGATCTTTGGGCGCTGGAACGCGCGCATGTCTATCGCGGCAAATATCACATTCTGGGCGGTACACTCTCTGCACTCTCTGGGCGCGGCCCGCAGGATCTCGCCGTTGCACCGCTGCTCAAACGGCTTGAGGAAGGCGGCATAGAGGAAATCATCCTGGCTTTGCCCGCCACGGTGGAGGGTGCTGCCACCGCCCATTACCTCACTGAACGGCTCCGGCGTTTCTCCGTGCTCATCTCCCGCCTCGCCCAAGGTGTTCCCATCGGCGGGGCCATTGAAATTCTGGATGAAGGCACTCTGGCGACAGCCTTGCGCGGCAGAACCTAAAACGCTTGCATTATCACGCTTCCTGCACACACTGAGAAAAATGTGCAATTTTCTGCCGAAAGCAAAATCATGACCCGTTATCTGCGATGCTTCACCTTTGCGTTTGTGTTTGCTGGAGGTGCTGCCGCCGCATCACCGCCGCCCGCCCAGGAATATACCGGGCGCGGTACCCAGGTTTATCGTTGCGAGACGGATGCGGGCACAGCTTCCTGGAAGCTACTGGGCCCGGACGCTCATATGTACAATGAAGCAGGCAAAGCCATCGCGCGGCATTTTTATGGCCCGCGATGGCAGAGCGTTGATGGCAGCGAGATAAAAGGCAACGTCATCACCGCCAATGCTTCTCCGGCTGGTCCGCGCAACGCACCCTGGCTGCTGCTGCACACCGTCTCCACAGGCCAAACCGGAATTTTTGCAGACGTGACGACTGTGACCCGCACCGATACAAAGGGTGGGGGCGCACCCGCGCAAGCCTGCACGCAAAGCAACCAGGGGGCGACGGCGAAGATACCCTATTCCGCGCGCTATACGTTTTTTTCTGAAGTGAGCCCTGCCCCCGCGCCTTAATCTTGCCACGCCGGGCGGGCTTGCCCATACCCATGCCATGAGCACGCTTGACCCCGCTGACTGGTCCTCCCTCCGCGCCCTTGGCCACCAGATGCTGGACGACATGGTGGACCACCTCGCCAGCTTGCGCGAACAACCCGTCTGGCGGCCGATGCCCGAGGCTGTGCGGCAATCTTTCACCGCCCCCCTGCCCAGCAGCGGTAAGGATACGGAGGCGCTCTACGCCCGCTTCACGGCCGATATTCAGCCCTACGTAACAGGCAATCTCCACCCCCGTTTCATGGGCTGGGTGCATGGCGGCGGCAACCCGGTTTCCATGCTGGCGGAGCTGCTGGCTGGTGCCATGAACGCCAATTGCGGTGGGCGGGACCATGTTGGCATAGCGGTAGAGCGGCAGGTTATCGCCTGGGCGGCGGAAATGCTGGGTATGCCCGCGCAAACCAGCGGCGTGCTGCTCACCGGCTCCTCCATGGCGAATTTATGCGCTGTGCTTTGCGCCAAACAAAAAGCCCTGGGCGAAGCCGGGCATGAAACCGGCGTGAACGGTGCTAAACTCACCGCCTATGCCTCTTCGGGCGTGCATCGCTGTGTCACCGGCGCGCTGGACATGGCAGGGTTTGGCAGCGCCGCTTTACGCAAAATCCCCGTCGATGCTGAGTTCCGCATGGACATGGATAAGCTTCGCGAGGCTATCACGGCAGATAGGGCAGCGGGCTTCACGCCCTTTCTCATCGCCGCCACCGCCGGCAGTGTCGATGCCGGCGCGTTCGACGATCTGAACGCTGCGGCGGACATCGCCGCCGCTGAGAACGCCTGGTTCCATGTGGACGGTGCCTTTGGCGCGCTGGCTGCCCTCTCACCCGCCAAACGCCACCTCACCGCGGGGCTAGGCCGGGCAGATTCCATCGCGTTTGATTTCCATAAATGGGCGCAGGTAACGTATTCCTGCGGGTGCCTGCTGGTGCGCGACCCGGAAATTCACAACACCACCTTCGCCCAGCCCACCAGCTACCTTGCCGCCGCACCACGCGGCCTGGCAGGCGGCTTTCCCTGGCCGTGCGATCTGGGGCCGGATCTCTCACGCGGCTTCTCGGCCTTAAAAATCTGGATGACGCTTTCCGCCTATGGCACGGAAGGCCTGGCGCGGGTGGTGGAAAATAGCTGCGCCCTTGCCAACCGTCTGGCGAATCACGTTCAGGCCAGCAACCGCCTTGTTTTACTGGCCCCGGCGGCGCTCAACATCGTCTGTTTCGGGATTGAGGGCAAAACCGATCAGCAGATTCTGGACCTGGTGGCCAATTTACAGGAAGACGGCCTGTTCGCGCCCTCCACCACCATCATCAATGGCCGCACGGCCATACGCTGCGCCATCGTCAACCACCGCACAACGGAGGAGGACATCGACGAACTTGTGGCGGAGATTTCACGGCGGCTTGAAATGCCTTATCGAGTGCCCGAAGGGACATGACATCGGAATGTTAAAGCTCTCATGTCTCTGCGGCCAAATCCGTATCGAAGCCCGAAAGCGGCCAGCTTTCATAAACGAATGCAACTGCACATTTTGCAGAAAATCGGGTGTTCACTGGGCTTATTTTCATCCATCGGAAGTCAGCGTTGAAGGTACGACGAAGGGATACCGCCGTGAAGACAAAGACGACCCGGCCGCTGAGCTTCAGTTCTGCCCAAATTGTGGTTCAACGACGCATTTTACTCTGACACCAAGCGCCGTAGCGAGATTCGGAAACAGCCAACTAGGTGTCAATGTCCGTCTGGCGGACGAGAGTGATCTCTCCGGGATAGAACTGCGCTATCCTGATGGCCATTCATGGTCGGGCAACGGCGGTTTCACCTATGTGCGGGAGCCGCGCATCTTTGGCCAATAATACGATTTCGGAACGACTCGATTAGGCGCGAGCGCAGCACCTTTACGTCGGCAATCGCACCGCGATGCTCTGCGCATGGGCCGTCAGCCCCTCGGCTTTAGCCAGCGTAACGGCATGCGGCCCTAGCGCAGCCAGGGCCTGGGGCGGCACTTTGGCAAAGGTGGTGCGTTTCAGAAAATCATGCACCGAAAGCCCGGAGGCAAAACGCGCTGTGCCGGAGGTGGGCAGCACATGGTTCGGCCCGATGATGTAATCACCCATCGCTTCCGGTGTGCTGCGGCCCAAAAACACCGCCCCGGCATGGCGCACTTTGGCGAATACAGGCTCGGGGTCCGCCAGCATCAACTGCAAATGCTCTGGGGCCACGCGGTTGGAAATCTCAACCGCTTCGTCCCAGCTGCGCACCAGAATAATCGCGCCATGGCGCCGCCAGCTTGCGCCCGCAATCTCCTTCCGCGGCAAGGTTTCCAAGGCCTGGGCCACGGCGGTTTCCACGGCGGCGGCAAGCGAACCGCTCGTCGTTACCAAAATCGATTGTGCGTCCTCGTCATGCTCGGCCTGCGCCAGTAAATCGTAGGCCAGTTGCACCGGGTCACAGCCTTCATCGGCAATAATCAACACCTCGGAGGGGCCCGCAATGGAATCGATACCCACCTGGCCAAACACCTGGCGCTTGGCCTCCGCCACATAGGCATTGCCGGGGCCTACAATCCTGTCCACACGCCGGATGGTCGCGGTGCCGTAAGCCAATGCCGCCACTGCCTGCGCCCCGCCCACGCGGTAAATTTCACTAATCCCCGCCACATTCGCCGCCGTGAGCACATACGGGTTCAACACGCCATCTGGTGCCGGCACCACCATGGCAATGCGCCGCACCCCCGCCACTTTCGCCGGAATGGCATTCATCAGAACCGAGGATGGATACGCTGCCTTTCCGCCGGGCACATACAGCCCTACCGCATCCAGCGCCCCCCAGCGCATGCCACAAATAACGCCTTCATCATCAGTATAGGCAATATCGCGCGGCATCTGCGCGCGATGAAAAACCTCAATCCGCCGCGCCGCCACGGCCAGCGCCTCACGCAGGGGCGTGGGTGTTTGCGCCTCGGCCTTGCTTAGCTCATCAGCCGTCACCCGCAGGCCGGAAGCGGCCAGCACCAGCCGGTCGAAGCGGGCGGTGTAATCCAGCAATGCCGCATCTCCGCGCACGCGCACATCCTCAATAATCTCGCGCACCGCACCAGAGACTTCCTCCGCCACCGCGGCACGGGAGAGCAGCTTCGCAAACGCGGCTCCAAACTCCGGATTTTGTTTGGCCAGAATTTTCATGAACCCAATGCTTTCCTGAAAGCCTCAACCCAGGCGCCAATTTCATCCGGCCTTGTTTTCAAAGCAACACGATTCACGATGAGACGCGATGACACTTGCGCGATCACATCTGTTTCCACCAACCCGTTCGCCTTAAGCGTGCTGCCGGTTTGCACTAAATCAACGATAAGTCGTGAAAGCCCCAAACCCGGCGCCAGCTCCATGGAGCCGGACAGCTCCACGATCTCCGCCTGAATCCCCCGCCGCGCGAAATGCCGCTTGGCGGTATTGGGGTATTTGCTGGCGACACGAATGGCGGAAATCCGGGAGAGATCCGTCAACCCCGCATCATCTCTGGGCTCAGCCACGGAAATGCGACATTTACCAATGCCCAAATCCAGTGGTGCATACACCTCAGGGTAGTCAAACTCCATCAGCACATCGCCCCCGCAAATGCCGATCTCCGCCGCGCCGAAAGCCACAAAAGTGGCTACATCAAAGGAGCGCACGCGGATGACATCCACATCCGGGTGGCTAGTGTGGAAGCGCAGCTTGCGGGAGTTTTCGTCGGTATATTCTGGTTCCGGCATAAGCCCGGCACGAGCCAGCACGGGGCCGGCCTCTTCCAGAATACGCCCCTTGGGTAATGCGAGCACGATGGACATGGCCGCCCCATTACCATCCGCCCGGCAGAGAGGCTAGGCCAGCTTGCAGGCCCTCACCCCGGCATCGGGCCATCAAGCTCATTGGCGCGAATGGCCGCCGGGCGGGCATAAAGCCGCTGGACATAGGACGAAAAAACCGGCCGCGCCTCGACCGATTTAAATCTCAACCCGAAGCCCAATTGCGCCCCCAGATAGATATCCGCTGCGGAAAAGCTCTCTCCGAGCAGATAGGGCCCCGGCTTCAGGGCTGCTTCCAGCACATCCAATACCTGGGCCTGGCTGGCACCATAGCCGCACATGCCCGCCCGCTCCGTCGGAACAGTGACACCCAGGGTTTTATTGGTCGTAGCGGCCTCGAAAGGTCCGGCGGTAAAAAACAGCCACCGATAATAGGGACCGCGCGCCGGATCACCCGCTGGCGGGGCGAGTTTCGCGGCGGGGAAGGCATCGGCTAGATAGGCGATAATGGCCGCGCATTCCGTCACCACCACATCCCCATGCTTCAGCGCCGGCACCTTGCCCATCGGGTTGATGGCGGTATAGGCCGGCGATTTCATTTCCGGCCCATAGGTCACGAGCTCTGTTTTGTAAGGCTGACCGCTTTCCTCAAGTGCCCATCGAACCATGCGGGCCCGCGACATCGGATTAGTATAGAGGATTAGGTCCATAGCATGTCTCCTGCCGTTCCGGCACGGAGCCTACACCAAACGAAGCTCAGTGCACCATTGTCGGCGTCATATCGTTCTGGATAATCGCCGCCGCGGCAAGCTGCGAGTTCTCAGCGATGGCCATGGGCGTGCCATCCGCCGCATGGATGGAGAAAGCAGGGCCAGTCTCGGTCATCACGGGCTTTACAAAGGCAATTTCCTCAAGCCCCAACAAAGCCAACTGCGCTGGAGAGATATGATGAATATCCAGCATGGTGCCAGGGTTGAAATTGGCTGTACCGTCATGGTCTTTGATGTTCATCGTCTGTCCTTTCAGGCCCGACGAGCCGGAAGCCCCAGCTTGACGTCCCATTATGTCTGAATTGGGGTCAAGCCGCAGTTTTACCAGCTAAATCCCGAGTCGTGATATTCAATCGCCATCCACTGTTCTGGCCGAAACGGGCATCTTACCCTGGCCGCGCGAGATAGGGATGGTTTTCACTACGGGCTGCGGCACCGGGCGGATCAGATCCACATGCAACAATCCGTTATCCAGCCAGGCACCCTTCACCTCTATGCCTTCCGCGATCACGAATGCCCGCTGAAACTGCCGCGCCGCGATACCCCGGTGCAAAAATACCCGCCCCTGGGCATCGTCAGTCTGGCGACCTCTTATCACCAACTGGTTATCTTCCAGGGTGATTTGCAGGTCATCCATGGTGAACCCCGCCACTGCGAGCGTGATACGCAGCGAAACCGGGCTGAGCTGCTCGATATTGTAAGGCGGGTAACCATCCGACGAGTTTTTTGCCGCGCGTTCGATCATCTGTTCCAAATGGTCGAAACCCAAAAATAACGGCGAGGTAAAAACGCGAGTATTCATACAAGAAGCTCCCCCATATGAGCGAAGCAGGTTAAGGACCCTCCGAAGAGGCATCCGGGACCTTATGTTGGCACGGTTTTACAGCGATGCAAGAGGGCGCGTTGCAGGGCCCGGCGCGGCGGATTACATGCGGGGAATGTCTGAGACACAAACCGCCGCTCCGCTGCTGCCCATTCTCATCTATCCCGACTTGGTGCTGCGCAAGCACGCCCGGCCCGTTACCCCGGCGGATGCGGACGAGGTGCGCCGCCTCGTACCCTCTATGTTCGCCACGATGTATAAAGCGCCCGGCATTGGCCTGGCCGCCAACCAGATCGGCAGCCTGCTCCGCGTAATTGTGGTGGATGTGGCACCGAAGGACGAGCAAAATCCCATCGCGCTCATTAACCCGGAAATCATTGCCCAATCCGCTGAAACCGCAACTCAGGAAGAAGGCTGCCTTTCCATACCGGAGCTTTATGCCGAGGTAACCCGCCCGGCGCGAGTGAAAGTGCGTTACCAGGATTTGGGCGGGGTTAAGAAGGAAATCGAGGCTGATGGCCTGCTCTCCGCCTGCCTCCAGCATGAGATCGACCATTTGAACGGCGTGTTGTTCGTGGATTACCTTTCCGCGCTGAAGCGCAACATGCTGCTGCGCAAGCTGGCTAAGGCGCAAAAACGGTAATGGCCCAGACCCTTAAGCTCGCCTTCATGGGCTCGCCGGATTTCGCGGTGCCGGCCCTGCGCGCCTTAGTGGAAGCCGGACACGACATTATGGCGGTTTACGCCCAGCCGCCCAAACCCGCCGGGCGCGGCCAGAAGGAGCAACCCTGCCCTGTTCACGCCGCCGCTGTGGCGCTTGGGCTCAATGTCCATACCCCCGCCAAACTGAGAAAAAACCCAGAAGAGCTGGATTATTTCCGAGCGTTAAATCTCGATGCCGCCATCGTCGCCGCTTACGGCCTTATCTTACCGCAAGAATTTCTGGACGCACCAAAACGCGGTTGCCTGAACATTCATGGCTCCCTGCTGCCACGCTGGCGGGGGGCGGCCCCCATCCAGGCCGCCATTGAAGCCGGAGATGTGGAAACCGGCATTACCATCATGCAGATGGAAGCCGGGCTGGATACCGGCCCCGCGCTGCGCAAAGAGGCCACGCCCATCGGCACGCACGATACCTCCGCCGATTTGCATGACCGGCTGGCGGCGCTGGGGGCGAAGCTGATCCTGCGGGAGCTGGCCGAACCCAGCACCCCTATCGCGCAGAACGAAGCATTTTCCAATTACGCGCCCAAACTCTCCCGCGAGGATGCGCGTCTGAACTTCCTGCTGCCCGCGGCTGTGCTGGAGCGGCGTATTCGCGCCTTTTACCCCTGGCCCGGTGCGCTGGGCCTGCTGGGGGAGATGGTGGTGAAAATCCTCGCCGCCGAAGTGGTGCAGGGCGAAGGCGTGCCCGGCACTTTGTTGCCCGGTGGCCTTGTTATCGCCTGCGGGGAGAATGCTTTGCACATCACGCGCCTGCAACGCGCGGGCAAAGCTGCCATGAGTGCGGATGACTTCCTGCGCGGCTATAAGCTGCCCGAGGGAGCGAGATTTTATTGAGTAGAGGCTGGCTCAGAATGCGCTCCGGTGAGTCAGGCGGGGCGTTTTTCGAGACCCGGCGCGCAGCGTATATTGAAATACGCGAGCACCGGAAGCGGAGAAATGCGCTTCGGCTGGCCGCCGGAGTAGCGTTATGAACCAGCCTCGTCTGTGGGTTTTAGAAATTGAATACGACGGCACGCCCTTCATGGGCTGGCAGCGGCAAAAGCACGGCCTCGCCATCCAGCAGGTGATTGAGGAAGCCGCCGCACGAATCCGTGGTGGCGCGGACATCACTGACGCCATTTCCGCTGGCCGCACGGATGCCGGAGTGCACGCGCTGGCGATGGTCGTGCAGATCGAACTGCCGGATTTCACGCCTTACCGCATCCGCGAGGCGATGAATTTCCACCTTAAACCCTACCCCATCGCAGTGTTGCGTTGCGGCTTGGCACCGGAGGGCTGGAATGCCCGTTTCTCTGCCCGCGAGCGCAGCTACCGCTACGTCATTCTCAACCGCCCGCAGCCGCCGACGCTGGAGATCAACCGCGTTTGGCACTTGAAAACCAGGCTGGACGCCGATGCCATGCACCGCGCCGCGCAAACGCTGCTAGGCCATCATGATTTTTCCTCCTTCCGCGCCTCCGCCTGCCAGGCCAAAACCCCCATGCGTACGCTGGATTTTTGCACCGTGCGCCGCGAGGGAGAAAAAATCATCATGGAAACCCGCGCGCGGAGCTTTCTGCACCATCAGGTCCGCAACATCATCGGTTCCCTGAAAATGGTCGGCGAAGGCCATTGGCCGGAGGCGCGCATTGCTGAAATCCTCGCTGCCAAATCCCGCCTTGTCGCCGGGCAGACGGCACCCGCCGAGGGGTTGTATTTTACGGGTGTGGAGTATGATCCACCGCTTGAACTGAGCTGAACACCGGCTCAAACTGGGTGTCCCAGGAGTCCCGCATGCCTCACGCCGATTTCGTGCATCTACGCGTCCATTCCGCCTATTCGCTCTCGGAAGGCGCGATCAAGCCCGAAAAAATTGCCGCGTTGGCAGCGGCGGACAATATGCCCGCGGTGGCGATCACCGACACCTCCAACATGTTTGGCACGCTGGAATTCACTCAATACTGCACCAAGTCTGGCGTGCAGCCTATTATCGGCTGCCAGCTTGGCCTGGCCCGCCCCGGCACCATTCTGCCGCCGGATTACGTGGTGCTGTTGGCACAGAATGAGGAAGGTTATGCCAATCTCCAGCGCCTCACCTCACTCTCCTTCTTCTCGGGCGATGGCATCAAACCACAAATTACCCGCGAGCAGCTTTGCGAACACGCCGAAGGGTTGTTCCTGCTCACTGGCGGCGCGCTCGGGCCTATTGGCCGCTTGCTGGCGGAAGCGCAGATGGAGGAAGCCCGTACCTATCTCGCGGCGCTGAAAGATGCTTTCCCCAATCGCATCGCCATCGAAATTCAGCGCCATGGCGAGGCGTTGGAAGAAGCCATTGAACCTGGCTTTCTCGTCCTCGCGGAGGAGTTCGGCCTTCCCCTGGCCGCCACCAATGAATGCTTCTTCGCCAAGCGGGACATGTATGAGGCGCATGACGCGCTACTCTGCATCGCCGATGGCCGCGTGCTAGCGGAGAAAGACCGCCGCCGTGTTACGCCCGAACATTGGTTCAAACCCGCAGCGATGATGCGGGAACTTTTCAAAGACCTGCCGGATGCCTGCGACAACACCATCGCCATTGCGCAGAGCTGCGCGGTGATGACGACCACGCGCAAGCCCCTGCTGCCCCGCTGCCCAAAAGTGCGCGAGGGCACTACGGAAGCCGAAACGCTGCGCGCCATGTCTGAGGAAGGTTTGCGCGCACGCCTCGCCTTCGAAAATATCGAGGGTGAAGCTCAGAAGGAATATTGGGACCGGCTGGAATTTGAAATCGGCATCATCATCCAGATGGGCTTCCCCGGCTACTTCCTTATCGTCGCGGATTTTATTCAGTGGTCGAAGGACCATAACATCCCTGTCGGCCCTGGCCGTGGGTCGGGTGCGGGCTCGCTGGTTGCCTGGGCCTTGCGCATCACGGACCTCAACCCGCTGCGCTACGCCTTGCTGTTTGAGCGGTTTTTGAATCCTGAACGTGTTTCCATGCCGGATTTCGATATCGATTTCTGCCAGGAACGGCGGGATGAGGTTATCAAATACGTGATGAATGAATATGGCGCCGATCAGGTCGCGCAGATCATCACCTTCGGCAAACTGCAAGCCCGCGCCGCGGTGCGCGATGTGGGGCGCGTGCTTGGCCTGCCTTACGGCCAGGTGAACAAGGTGGCCGAACTGATCCCCAACAACCCTGCCAAACCCGTATCTCTGAAAGAAGCCATAGAGGGCGAAAGCAAGCTCCGAGAGTTGCGTGATTCCGATGAAGGCCTTGCCCGGCTCATGGAAATCGCCCAGCAGATCGAGGGGCTGTACCGCCACGCCTCTACCCACGCCGCCGGTGTTGTCATCGGCGACCGTGAGCTGGTGAAGCTGGTGCCGCTTTATAAAGACCCGCGCTCAGAACTTCTCGTCACTCAGTACTCGATGAAATATGTCGAACAGGTCGGGCTGGTGAAGTTCGACTTCCTCGGTCTCACCACGCTCACCATCATCGACCGCGCGCTGAAATTCCTCCGCCGCCAGGGAATAGAACTGGATATTTCCAAAATCCCGCTTGATGATAAGCCGACTTACGAAATGATCAGCCGGGGCGACACTGCCGGCGTGTTCACTTTTGAAACCAATACCTTCCGTGGCGCGCTGTTGCAGATGCGGCCGGACAGGTTCGAGGACCTTGTCGCTGCCCAGGCGCTCTGCCGCCCCGGCCCGATGGCAAATATCCCCGATTACTGCGAACGCAAGCGCGGCGCGAAATGGGAAGCGCCGGACCCCTCCATTCATCACATTCTGGAAGAAACTAACGGCATCATCGTCTATCAGGAACAGGTGATGCAGATCGCCCAGGTGATGGCGGGTTACACGCTGGCGGGGGCTGATTTGCTCCGCCGCGCCATGGGCAAGAAAATCCGCGCGGAGATGGATACGCAGCGCGAAATTTTTCTGAACGGGGCTTTGGAGAAGGGCTTCACCGCTGAGCGCGCCAACGAAATTTTCGATCTGATGGCGAAATTCGCCGATTACGGCTTCAACAAATCCCACGCCGCCGCCTATGCCCTGGTTTCCTACCAAACCGCTTACCTGCGCGCCAACCACCCGGTCGCCTTCCTCGCCGCTTGCATGTCGCTCTCTATTGCCAACACCGAGAAAGTGGCATTGCTGCGCGCGGATGCCATGCGCGGCGGCATCAAGGTCCTGCAGCCGGATGTGAATAAATCCGGCGCTGATTTTGAGGTGGAATTGCAAGAAGACGGCTCCTACGCCATCCGCTTCGCTCTGGGTGCCATCAAGCGCATCGGCATGGGGGCGATGGACGAGCTGGTGAAGGCCCGCGGCAACAAGCCATTCCGCAACATCGACGATTTTGCTGCCCGGATCGACCCCAAGACGCTGACCCGCGCGCAGATTGAAATTCTCGCCAAGGCCGGCGCCTTTGAGTGCCTGGATAATAACCGCGCCCGCATCTTCAACGCGGCGGAAGCCATTTTGCGCACCGCCCAGGCGGGGCTTGCCGAGCGCGAAAGCGGGCAGATCGGCCTGTTTGGCGGCGGCGAGCCGGAGAAAATCCGCCTGGGCACAGGGCCGGACTGGCCGGAGAGCGAACGCCTGGCTTTCGAGGCCGAGGCCATCGGCTTTCACATCTCCGCCCACCCGCTGGACATGTACGCCCAGGCGCTGAAACGGCTGGACGTGACCGCCTCCGCCGCCGTGCAGCGCAAGGCCGAGTCCGGCCCAACGCGTGTGAAACTGGCGGGCATTGTGGGGGCGAAGAAAGAGCGCATCACCCGCACCGGCAGCCGCATGATGTGGCTTAATTTGTCGGATATTCAGGGCAGCATCGAAGTCACGCTGTTCTCCGAGGTGCTGAACCGCTCCCGCGAGATGCTGACCGAAGGCACGGCTCTGCTGGTTACTGCCGATGCCAAGATGGACGGCGAATCCCTCCGTCTCACCGCCTCAGACATCACATTGCTGGACGATGCGGCGCGGGATGCCGGGGCGGGTTTAAAAATCTGGCTAGACCGGGAAGAGGCCATTCCCTCGCTTAAAACTTTGTTTGAGCGCGAGGGCCGCGGCAAGGGCCGCATTATTCTGGTGCCCAAAACCGGCACGGAAAGGCGGTTGGAAATGCGCTTGCCCGGCGGCTTCAATGTTTCCCCGCGCCTGGCGCAGGCCGCCAAACTGGTGCCGGGGGTGGAATTGGTGGAAGACGCCTAGGGCCGGATAATTTTAGGTCAAATCACGCAGTGGTCCGTTTTAAAATCCGAATCCGCCTCTAAAACATTGAGTTAGAGGGCAGCTCAGGCTTCCGGCTCGCCCAAATCAGCTGGCGTCGCCCCCACGTGGCTCTCTAGAAAGCCATGCGAAAGTTCATGATAAAGCGGGCGCGGGCACACCAGCCGGGAGGCCCCCAACCCTAACATCGCGGCCACCATCACCGGAATTGCCGCATTTGCGTTGTCGGTCATTTCCAAAATTATTACGAAGGCCGTCATCGGTGCCTGCACCACGCCTGAGAAATACCCCGCCATGCCCAGCAGCGCACCCAGGCTGGCGGCCTGCCCACCTTCACTCGCAAGCCAAGCGCCCAGCCCTGCGCCCACGGAGAGAGACGGCGCAAAAATACCGCCCGGAATACCCGAAACCGCCGTCGCCAGAGACGCCAGGAACTTCGCGGGCCAGAAATACCAATGCGGTGCCACGCCCTCTACCGCAGCGCGGGCGGTGCTGTACCCCGTGCCAAAACTGGCCCCATGAGTAACAATGCCCAACACCGCAACCACTAGCCCACAAAACAACGCATAACCTGTCCGCCGCTTTGCCGGGCTAATCACGATCCAGCCTTTCGCCCAGCGTCCAATATCCAGCATCAACCGGCTATACAGCCCACCTAAAAAACCACCGCCAACGCCGCACACAGCGGCCAGTCCCCAACCGCCCAACCCCACCACGGCGGCATTGCTGCTTCCGAAATACGTATAATTGCCCAACATGCCCAACGAGACGAGACCGGAGAGGATCACCGCTGTCAGCACCAGTCCGTTGGTCTTAACTTCGAAGCTGCGGCTCATTTCCTCGATGGCGAACACCACACCTGCAAGTGGCGCGTTGAATGCCGCGGCGATACCCGCCGCCGAGCCCGCCAGAATTAAACCGCGCTCATTCTGCAAGCCACGCAGCCTGGCCACCTGCAGCATAATGGCAGCTCCCACCTGCACCGTTGGTCCCTCGCGTCCAACTGAAGCCCCGCAGAGCAGCCCCACTACCGTCAGCCCGATCTTCGCAACGCATATCCGCACTGAGAGTAATTTGCGTCTGGCGATTCCTCGCGGCAATTGCCGCGCCGCGATAGCCTGCGGAATGCCGCTGCCTTGTGCGCCGGCAAAAACGCTACCGGCCGCCCAGGCGCAAAAGGCAAATCCAAGCGGTGTAATAAGCAAGGGTAACGCCCAAAACCGGCCGCTTACATGAAAAAACAGATTTTCCGCGCCATCCGCCGCGCGGGCAAACAGAATGCTCATCGCACCCACCGCCACGGCACCGCTCCAAAATGCCACGCGGCGGCGCCACATCCGGCCCGCCAGCCCCGGCAACAGGCTTCTTGGCACCTTCAACCTGCTTTTCAAGCTCTTGCCTCCCATGCCCAACGCCGCTAGAAGCCCGTCAACGGATATGGGCACTTAGCTCAGCGGTAGAGCATCACCTTGACATGGTGGGGGTCACAGGTTCAATCCCTGTAGTGCCCACCATA
>JAGWIE010000169.1 GCA_028866445.1 Rhodospirillales bacterium
CGCGTCACCGCGTTTGAGCATCAGACCCTCGCTCTGCTCCGCTCGCGCGGCCTCACGCAATTCCGCAAGGTCGTGGATGCTGCCGAAGCTGATCAACGGTGATAGCTGCATCCGCGCCGGGCGGGTCCTGGTAAACCAGGCTTCCAGCCGGGCGCGCCGCGCATCAAAAGTAAGCGGGCGGATATCCTCCGCACCATCGAACAGCATGTCGTAGAGCATTATCCCTGCGGGCAAATCGCGTTGCATCGCAGGGGTGGTGGATTTGCGGTTGAGGCGCTGCTGCAAATCCGAAAACGGCGCGATGACACCGTCGCGGATTACCAGCAGCTCGCCATCCAGCACCGCGTGGAAATCCACCGCCTCCAGAATATCCGGAAAGGCGGCGGAGATATCCTCGGCGGCGCGGGAATACAGCCGTTTCTCCGCCCCGGTCGCCACAATCTGCACGCGGATGCCGTCGAATTTCTGCTCGGCGCGGAAGTCGCTCCAGTCGATCCGGTCGATATCCGGCAACTCGACAGGGTGCGCCAGCATCACCGGACGGAACACCGGCGCCTCGCCAGGCGTTGGCCGCTCACCTTTGCCCTCCAGCCAGGCGAACAGCCCGGCATAAGGTGGCTCCAGCCCATGCCAGATTTCCTCGATCTCATTCACATCCATCAGCCCCATCTCGGCCAAAGCCAGCTTGGCCAGCCGCAGGGATGCACCAACCCGCAAACCCCCGGTGAGCAGCTTCACCAAAGCCAGCCGCGTCGAGGGGTCGGAGCGGTCCAGCCAGGTTTCGATCAGCGCCGGAATCTCCGGGCGCTTGGCTGCGCGCAACGCCTCGATCACCTCCGGCAGCGCGGGCGGCGTATCTCCATGGGAAGGCCAGATGAGTGCGATGGTCTCGGCGAGGTCACCTACGAAATCATAAGACAAATCGAACAATTCGGAATCGACACGTCTCGTCGTCAATTCCCGCAGCGTTGCGGATTTAGCACCCGGAAAATCCAGCGCGCCGGCGATGGCGGCCAGCGCGTAGCCGCGCTCCGGATCTGGCTGGGTGGTGAAATAAGCCCGCAGCAGCGAGATTTTGGTGTTACGGCCAGGGGCGAAGAGCAGCCGCTCCAGCAATTCCGCAAACGCCTTCATTTTATTTTCTCCTTGGCGCGCGGCCGCCCAACCATCCCCGCGCGCATCATTCCTCCTCCTCGCCATAACCAACGAGGCGCAGCGCCCGGGCGCGGATCTGCATCAACGCGCAGGCGCGGATCAACGCCTCTTCCGAGCCATGGGTGACCCAGATTTCCGGCGCCTGGGTTTGCTTAATCGTGGCCAGCAAATCGTCCCAATCCGCATGGTCGGAGATAATCAGCGGCAGTTCGATCCCCGAAGCCTTGGCCCGCTGGCGGATGCGCATCCACCCCGAGGCCTGCGCCACCACGGGGTCTTCCAGCCGCCTGCCCCAACGCTCGCCCACTGCGGAGGGAGGGGCCAGCACCATCGCTCCTTTCAGCTGCGCCTTATCCGCTGCCGTGGCGGGGCGTAAATCACCCAGGGGCACACCCAGCGTTTCATACAGCGCGCAGAGATTGGCGTGCGCGCCGTGCAGGTAAATCGGCGCATCATAGCCCGCCTGGCGCAGCATGGCGATGAGCCGCTGGGATTTACCGAGCGAGTAGGAGCCCACAACATGCGTGCGCTCAGGGAACAGCGCGTGGGAGCGCAGCAGTTTCGCAATCTCGCCTTCTGGCGACGGGTGTTGGAACACGGGCAGGCCAAACGTGGCTTCGGTAACGAACACATCGCAGCGCACCGGCTCAAAGGGCGCGCAGGTCGGGTCTGGCTGGCGCTTGTAATCACCGGAGACGACAACGCGGCTGGACTGATACTCCATCACCACCTGCGCCGAGCCCAGCACATGCCCGGCGGGAACCAGGGTTACGGCAACGTCGTTAATCTTCAGCACCTGGCCATAGGCCAAAGCCTGTTGGCTAACCCCTGCCCGCTCCTCGCCCATGCGAGTGCGCATGATGGCCAACGTCTCCGGCGTCGCCAGCACATGGGCATGGCCGGGGCGGGCATGGTCTGAATGGCCATGGGTGATGATGGCGCGGGGCACGGCGCGCATGGGGTCGATATAGAAATCCCCCGGCGCGCAATACAGCCCCGATGGCGTCGTTTTTAGCCAGTTTTGTGGGTGCGGGCTCATGAAAGGGGTTTGGAACAAAGCATGAAAACACCATATGGTGTGGCATGGCCAGCCTGCCAGAAAGATTTACGAATTGGTTCGCGGCCAAAACCTGGCGTTTGCGCCTGCATCAGGCCGCGATGCTGGATTCTGCCCAGGCTGGTGAGGATGTATTGCTGGTTGCCCCCACCGGGGCGGGCAAAACCCTGGCGGGGTTTTTGCCCAGCCTTATCGCCCTGGCCGCGCAGCCAAGCGACAAGCTGCACACGCTTTATGTAAGCCCACTGAAGGCGCTGGGCACGGATATCGCGCGGAATTTGCAAATTCCAGTGGCGGAGATGGGGCTTGGCATCTCAATCGAAACCCGCAGCGGCGACACGCCCACCAACCGCCGCGCCCGGCAGAAGGAAATGCCGCCGAACATTCTGCTCACCACCCCGGAATCGCTGCTGCTGCTGCTCTCCCAGGAGAACAGCGGGGAATATTTCGCCTCGCTTGCCTGCGTGGTGGTGGATGAAATTCATGCGCTGGCCGGCACCAAGCGCGGGGATCAGCTGGCGCTTTGCATCGCCCGGCTTCGGGCGATTTCCGCTACGCGCGTGGTGGGGCTTTCCGCCACCGTGGCGCACCCGGAGGCGATGCGGCGCTTCGTGGGCCCCGATGCGCGGATGGTGCTGGCCGAGGATGGCGCTCCGCCGGAGGTGACGATGGCCCTGCCGGAGACCGAGATTCCGTGGTCCGGCCACATGGGGCTGAAGGCGGCCGAGATGGTGCTGGAGCAGGTGGAGAAAGCGGGCTTGAGCATCGTGTTCGTGAACACCCGCGCCCAGGCGGAGCTGATTTTCGCGGAAATATGGAAGCATAACGAGAACAACCTGCCGATCGCCATTCACCATGGCAGCCTGGACATTGCCCAGCGCCGCAAGGTGGAGACAGCGATGGCCGAAGGGCGGCTGCGCGCGGTGATTGCCACCTCCTCGCTCGATCTCGGCATAGATTGGGGCGGCGTGGACCAGGTGATGCAAATCGGCGCGCCCAAGGGCGTTTCCCGGCTTTTACAGCGGCTCGGGCGGGCAAACCACCGGCTGGATGAACCCTCCCGCGCCATTCTGGTGCCCGCCAACCGGTTTGAGGTGCTGGAATGCGAGGCGGCGATGCAAGGCGTGCGCGAGAAGGCGCTGGATGGCGACCCGCCCCGCCCCGGCGGCCTGGATGTGCTGGCCCAGCATATTCTGGGCATGGCCTGCGCGGGGCGGTTTTTGCCGGATGATTTGTACCGGGAAGTGATCTCCGCCGCGCCCTATGCGGAGTTACCGCGCCAGGATTTCGACGATGTGCTGCGCTTTGTGGAGGATGGCGGCTACGCGCTGGCGGCCTATGAACGCTACCGCAAGCTGTTCCGGGATGCGGAAGGCTATGTTTACCCCGCCAATGCGCGGGTCATGCAGCAATTCCGGATGAATATCGGCACCATCGTCGAGGCGCCGGTGATAAAAATCCGGTTGCTGGGCAAACGCGGCGGGTTTGGCGTGGGGCTGGGCGAGGTTGAGGAATATTTTGTCAACCAGCTGGTGCCGGGGGATAGCTTTATTTTCGCCGGAAGATTGTTGAAATTCATAAGGCTGCGGGAGAATTTTATTGAAGTGGTGGAGGCACCAGGCAAGGAGCCGAAAGTGCCGGCCTATGCCGGGGCGCGTATGCCGCTCACCACCAACCTTGCCAGCCGAGTGCGGGCGATGCTGCATGATCAGTCCTGCTGGGGAGCGTTTCCGGAGGAGGTGCGGGAATGGCTGGAATTGCAGAAACGCCGCTCCCGCCTGCCGGGGCCGGAGGGCTTGCTGGTGGAAACATTTCCGCGCCAGGGCCGCTGGTTCATGGTTGTTTATGCGTTCGAGGGCCGCAACGCCCACCAGACTTTGGGGCTGCTGCTGACCAAACGCATGGAACGCGCGGGGTTTGCGCCGATCGGCTTCGTGGCCACCGATTATGTGCTGGCCACATGGTCCGCCTACCGGCCGGAGAAGATCGACCAGCTATTCCAAGAGGATATGCTGGGGGATGATCTGGAGGAATGGATGGAGACAAG
>JAGWIE010000170.1 GCA_028866445.1 Rhodospirillales bacterium
AAATCTGAAGGAATCCAAAAATGGAGCTGTCGTTCTACAGTAATTTTACCACCACGCTGACAGCGCAGGAAGCGCAGATCAACGCGCTGCAACAACAGATATCAACCGGGCTGAAAGTGCAAACGCCGGACCAAAACCCCGCCGCCTATGAAACCGCCGCACTCGGTAACGACCAGGTAAGCCAGTTGAATAACGACAACACCACCCAGGCGGCGATTCAAACTCAGCTAGGTGCTGCCAACAACGCTTACAGCTCTGTCACCTCATTGCTGGACAATGTTCAGTCCATCGTGCTGCAAGCCCTCAGCGGTACCACCAACGCGCAAAACCTCAACGCGCTCTCCTTGCAGGTGCAAAGCGCATCTAAAGAATTGCTTTCGGCTGGCAACACCATTGCACCTAATGGCAGCTATCTGTTCGGCGGCTCACGCGGCTCGCTGGCACCGTTTCAGCCTGACTCCAGCGGCAACATTGCTTATTTTGGCGATTCCGGGCAGGGGCAGGCCACCATCGGCCAAGGCAACACCGCGAACACGCTGGTGAATGGAGAGGCTTTCACCTCGGCCCTTGCGGGTGATGGTATCTCGGTTGTCGCCGCCAATGCCAGCAATGGCGGTACCGGACAAATTCTTCAGCAAGGGCTTGTCAGCGCTGCTACCGCCAATGCGTTCCAACAAGGCAGTTCACCGATCACAGTCGCCTTCGCGGTTTCGGGCAACACCACAACGTACACTGCCACGCAGGGCGGCACCACCATCTCCACCGGCACGCTGGGCAGTGGCGGCTCCAGCCAAACCAATTTGCAGCTCGCCGGGGTAAATTACGAAATTACCGGCGCGCCCGCAAATGGCGACAGCTTCACCATTTCACCCGCGCGCCCGCAATCGGCCTTCGCGCTGCTCCAGCAAATTTCCACAGCGCTCAGCAGCGCCAGCGCCACCCCCGCACAGGTGGCGCAAACCAACCAGGTGCTCAACCAGAGCCTCGCGGGACTGGCGCAATACCAGCAGGGCATCACCACCGCGCAAGCGCAGAACGGTGTGACATTGCAAGCGCTGGCCACCGCCGCCACCAGCAACACCGCACAGCAAACAGCCGTGCAAACCACAGTGAACAACGCCACCGCTGTGAACATGCCCGCGGCCATCAGCGCGTTGGACCAGACCATGACCGCCGTACAGGCGGCGATGAAAACCTTCGGCACGGCGCAAAGCCTCAGCCTGTTCAAATATCTGTAAGGAGGCGCGCGATGAGTGATGCAATCTTTATCGTTGGCTATTATCGCAGCGGCACCTCCGCACTCTCTGGCGCGCTACAGCGGGCGGGGGTAAAATTTTATAACGATGCCGACCCGAACGAGCATAATCCCCTCGGTTTCTACGAAATTCCGGAGTTGATTGAGCTGGACGTGCATTTATTCAACCGCCTGGGCGTGGATTGGACAGATGTGCGCGGCCTGCCCACAGGCTGGACTGACCGCACCGACATCGCCCCGCTGGCAACCCAGCTCGACGAGATTTTGCGCCGCCGCTTTACCCAGGAAGACCGGCTATGGGGGCTGAAACACCCGCATTTGTGCCGCACTCTGCCGCTTTATGAGCGCGTTGCCAAGCAAGCCGGGCACAAACCGCATGTGGTGCATATTTTCCGTGACCCGTGGACCGCCGCCTCCAGCCAAAGTCGCAAGAACGGTCTCTCCCGCGCGCACGCTTTGCTGCTCTGGATGAGCTACGCGACAGATGCAGAGCGTCAGGCGCGGCATCTGCCACGAAGCTGGCTGACCTATCATGATTTGCTGGCCGAACCCGCCGCGCAATTGCACCGGATTGAAGTTGAGCTTGGCCTTAGTTTGAACACAGACCTGGCACAAGCCAGCGCCTATCTTACCGGGCAGCTCAACCGATCCGAAAAACTGTCTCACGCTGATCTCGCCCGACCCTTGCGCGATCTCGTCGCCCGCACCTGGGACGCGATTCTGGCAAGGGATTTCCAACCCGATCTCTGGGACGGACTGGCGGCGGAAACGGCCGACCTGTCCGGATTTCTCAGCGAGATTGGCGCCAGCCATGGCCGCGCCTTGCCAGCCTTTGGTGGCGCGCTAATGCCAACCACAAACGCCACCGGCCCCGCCACCGCGTTGCGCCCGGCGGAGCGCACGGATGAAGGCGCGAAAGCCCGGCTGGAGGTGCTTCGCGCCGAAGTTGGTACACTCCCCCGGCTGGCGGTACTTATCGCCGCCCCCACCGGGCGCGCCGCCGCCGTGAACGACACGCTGGAGAGCCTGCGCAGCCAGTGGGAAGCGCCCGCCATGGTGAAAGTGCTGGCGGCGGATACGCTGGCGCTGGAGGGTGTTTCCATCATTTCCGTTTCCGCTGAACCGGAAGCGATAACGCGCCGCCTTTGCGCTGAACTCAATCTTTGCGCCGCGGAGGCAGATTATGTCGCCATTTTAAATGCAGGTGACATCATCGCCCCGGATGGCTGCCTGCGCTTTGCCCTGCTGGCCGAGCGCACAAATGCCGACATGATTTATTCCGACGAAATCGTGCCAAATGAAAGCGGTGGCTGGGTACGGCACAAGCCGGGCTGGGATATTACGCGCTTGCGCCAGGCGGCTTATATCGGGGATTGGGTTTGGTATGGTGCCAAGGCCCTGCAAGCCGCGGGTGGCTTTAACCCGGAATGGGCGGGGGCGGAGGAATATGACCTCCAGCTACGCCTGGCCGCGCGCGGCGCCCAGGTTGAACGATTGCCGGAGCCGGTGTTCACCCGCCGCCCGCACAGCAAGCGCGACGATATTCCTTTGGCGCTGTTCTGCGCCCGCGCCGTGGGCGCGCTCTCTCAGCATTTAGCGGCTTCAGGCATGAAGGCGGAAATACAAAACCGCCAGCATCCAGGATTGTTTCACCATGTGCGTGCTGCCGAGGACCCTGGAACGAGCATCATCATGCTGTGCGACGGCGCGGAAATTCCGGTTCTGGATAAATGGCTGACCGCACTTTTAAGCGGCAAAACCCTCACCGGCCCAGTGATTCTCGCCGGGGCGGAGCTTTCACCGCCGATGCAAACCTACCTCGCCGCCGTATCTGCCCAGCAAGAAACCTTGCAGGGGCAGGTTCTCGCCGTTATCGCCGCCACCAAGGGTGCCGCTTTGGCGCAGGCCATCGCCCTGGCTGAAACCGAACTGGTGGCGGTGCTGGATGCGCGGATGCAGGATTTGACGCCGCATTGGCTGGAAGGACTGCGCACCAAGCTGGCAGACCCTGGCGTGGCGGCGGTGGCGGCCCGCACCATCGCGCCGCTGGGCGCAAATGGAAAGCAGATGCTGGGGCCGATCATCATCGGCGCGGATGCCAGGCTGGGCGCGGGGCATGAGCCAACCTCCCCCGGCCCTGGCGGCTGGCTGCTGGTGGACCAGGAAGCCAGCGCCATCGCCCCGCCAGGGCTGCTGGCCCGCCGCGCGGCACTGGCCGCCTGCGACGTGACCACGCATTTGCAAGGCGATGCGCTCTGGATCGACCTCTGCGCCCAGCTCCGCGCGGGTGGGGCGCGGTTGGTCTGGACACCGGATGTCAGCATCGTGATGCCAGATAACGCCCTTCCCGCCCCGGATGCCGGATGCATTTTCCGCAGCGGCACTCCCGCCGCGCGGGCCTTGCCCTCAGCCGACCCGTATCACCATCCGGCTTTGTCCCTGCACGGGGACTTGCTGGTGCCGGAACTCCGCACCGGGCTGGTTTGCGCCAGCCCACGAGACCCAGCCAGCCTGCTGCTGAGCGGCGATGCCGCTCAGGCCGTGGCGGCGCTGAACGCCGTCCGGGCCATGCGCCAAGCAGGGCTGACAGAGGCGGATTGGGTGCCGGGTCTGCCAAGTGCTACAGACCTGGCCCGGCGCGCCCCGCAAGCCTGGGTGCGGGTGAACCCATTGCACGCACCCCTTGCCGCCTGCCCGCCTTACACCGCCTTGTTCAATACCATGCCGGAACCAGATGCCCTCCCCGCCCTGATGGCGGCAGAACGCGTTTTCGCAACCTCTCCGGGGCTGGCGGCCAATTTGCGCAAGCTGGCACCACGCGGCGTTGCGGTGGAATTGTGGCGCCCGGCCCTCTCTGGCCGTTACTGGCGGGAATTTGAGGCCGGAAAAGGGCTAAACACCAAGCCGCGTGTGCTGTGGGTGGATGAAGGTTTCGCCCCGCTTTGGTTTCAAGAGCTGGTGAATGAAACTCTGGAGCTTGCCGCCTGGATGGT
>JAGWIE010000171.1 GCA_028866445.1 Rhodospirillales bacterium
GCCCGCGCAAAATTTTCAGCCGCACCGGGTTGGCGAGAGCTTTCAAAATCTCGTCGAGTCCGGCAGAGGTTGGGGCGGTATTCGTCATTGGCCGATATTTAAATCGGATAAAACCGATTTAAAGGGGGTCAAAGCGGAATTTTACCAAGCCCTCCCGGACGATCGAGGATATAGGTAGGGAAGGCGGTACCGCTAATTTTGCCGCGCAAATTAGCCAGAATTTCGCGTCCCCGTACCGGTGCCACATAAAAACGGGCCGTGCCGGGGGCTGGGTCGAGCTGGTGCAGGTAGTAGGGTTTCACCCTGGCGCGAAGCATGGCGCGGAAGAGATCCTCCAGGACGTCCTCTGAGTCATTCACACCCGCCAGCAACACGGTTTGGCCAAGAAGCGGGATGCCGAGCCGGGAGAGGCTGTGCAGGGCGATGTTCGTCGCCTCTGAGAATTCCCGCGCATGGTTGGCGTGGACGGCGAGGTAGAGCGGCTTTTCCGTCTCCAGCGCGGCCAGGAGGGTGGCGTTAATGAGGGCAGGGTCCGCCACCGGCACGCGGGTATGGATGCGCAGCAGCTCGACATGGGGAATGGCATCCAAACGGCGCAAAATTTCCCCCAAGCGGCGGGGGGAGAGGATCAGCGGGTCGCCGCCAGTGAGGATGACCTCGCGGATGGTGGGACGGGCGGAGATATATTCATAGGCGGCTTCGAGCTGATCCTGGGTGAGCAGGCCGCCATCCGGCCCCACCTGTTCGCGCCTAAAGCAGAAGCGGCAATAAACCGGGCAGGCGAGCAATGGTTTAAGCAGCGCGCGGTCAGGGTAGCGATGGACGATGCCGAGGATGGGGGAAAGGGCTTCGTCCGCGATCGGGTCGGCATTCTCATGCGGGGCGGTGATGAGCTCCGCTGGATTAGGCAGGAATTGCAGGCCAAGGGGGTCGCCGGGGGATTTGATCCTCTCGGCGAGGGCTGGCGGAATCGCAATGGCGTAGTGGACGGCGACAGCCGCGGCACCGGCGCGTTGTTCGGGCGGCAGCAGACCGGCATCAACCAACTGCTGCGGCGTACGCAATGTGCGTTGTTTGGGGGCGGAAATTCCGTCTGGCATCGGGAGCGTGTAAACCGGGTGCCATGAGCTCTCAACCCTGGCAGACCCTGCCCGACCGCATGGCGCTTCTGCGTCGGCGTAATTTGCTGGCCGTCGCAATACGCGCCTTTTTTACCGGGCGTGGCTATATGGAGGTGGAAACGCCCTATGCCGTGCCCACACCTGGTGAAGAGGTGCATCTGCGCGCGAGGCCGGCTGGCGGGGAGTGGCTGAATACATCGCCGGAATTTGCGATGAAGAAGCTGCTGGCGGGTGGTTCGGGGCCGATCTTCCAACTGGCGCGGGTGTGGCGGGATGAGCCGTGGTCTGACACGCACGCGCCCGAGTTCACCATGCTGGAATGGTATGCTCTGCACGCGGATATGGGCGCGTTGATGCAGGAGAGTTTTGCGCTGCTGCAGGCGGCCTTGCCGCCGGAGGTGAGTTGCCGGGGCATCACGACGCGGTTGGATGAGCCGGAATATTTAACCGTTGCGGAATCGTTTCATCGTTATGTTGGTGCTGATGTGCTGGCCACGGCGGGGGATGCGGCGGCGCTGGCGGCGCAGGCCGGGGCCAGGCTACGTGATGGGGAGGATTGGGAGGATTTGTTCTTCCGCTTGATGCTGGAGCGGGTGGAGCCGTATTTGGGGCGCGAGCGCGCGACGTTTCTCACGCATTGGCCTGCCGCGCAGGCGGCTTTGGCACGGCGTTGCCCTGAGGATGAACGGGTGGCGGAAAGGTTTGAACTATATGTATGCGGGATCGAGTTGGCCAATGCATTCGTGGAGCTGACGGATGCGGCCGAGCAGCGGGCGCGTTTTATTGAAGACCGGGCGCGCCGCCATCTGATTTATGGGCCGGACTGGGCTTTGGATGAAGATTTTCTGGCTGCCGTGGCGGAATTGCCCTCCTGCGCGGGGATTGCGTTGGGGTTTGACCGGCTGGTCATGCTGGCCACCAATGCCCGGCGCATTGCCGATGTACTGTGGTTGCCAGGGGTTTGAAACCAAGTGCAACCATCCGCATGTGAAGGATGATTTTTGGCGGTAACGGGAGTAGCATTGACTTTAAGAATGAGGAGGATGGATGATGCGGGTGGTCTATGCTCTTGGTTTAACGCTGGTGCTGGCGGGCTGTGCAACCGGGCCGAGTTTGGAATCTCAAATGGCCGCCTATATCGGCGCGCCGGAAACGGTTCTGGTGCAGAAGCTGGGGGTTCCAGATAGGCAGATTACCGTGAAAAATATCACTTATCTTGCCTATGAATTGCGGAACCAGGCGCAGGTTCAGCCCGGCGGTTATGCTTGGGGCGGGCCATATTGGGGCGGCTGGGGGCCTTACCCGTATGCCCGCCCGATGATACCGCAAAATGTCCAGGTATGGTCTTGCGAAGTCACTTTCCTGCTGACGCAAGGCAAGGTGCAGAGCTTCACTTTACGGGGGAATGATTGCCAGTAGGCATGCTTAAGCGGCACCCTTAATCGCGTCAATCATAGCCTTTATGCCCGCGGTAGCGCCTTGCCTGTGGTTCCACACTGCGTTGCTGACAGCCAGAAATTCCGCACCAGCCTGCACCAAAGGCGTGCAGTTTTCAGCGGTGATGCCGCCGATAGCGACGCAAGGCACTTCCATCGTCTCCGCCCAGATTTTCAGCGTGTCGATCTCCGCCATCTGCGGTGGTTGTTTGGTGATTGTAGGAAAGAAAGCGCCAAAAGCCACGTAATCAGCCCCCGCTTCGCTGGCTTCCATCGCAAGATGGCGGGAGTTGTGGCAGGTGACACCAAGGGTGAGGTTGCCGAGGATTTTGCGGGCCTGTTTGGCTTGCATGTCCGTTTGGCCAACATGGGCACCGTCGCAGCCGGATTTAACTGCGAGGGCCGGGTTGTCGTTCAGCAGAAAGGCAACATCGCGGCTTTGGGCGATGGGCCGCAGGTGCTCGATAACCCGCAAAAGCTCGGCCTCGGGCACGTCTTTCAATCGCAGTTGCACGGCGGCGACATCCCCCGCATCCAGGGCGCTGGCCAGAATTTGCTCGAAATTAGCCGGCAGGACGGGCGGGGTGATGAGGTAGAGGCGGCAATCGGATGTCATGACATTTTCCATTGGAGGAGCGGCCTTTAGAAGAAAACCGCTCCTGCCCGGGATTTCAGGCTTTATTCAAATAGATATCGATGATCTTTTGCAGCATCGCCATCGCTTCCTCGCGGGGGCGCTGGAAGGTGTTACGGCCGATGATGGAGCCGTTGGCACCGCCGTCGCGCAGACCCCGGATTTCCTCATAGAGGCCGTCCAGGCTCTTAGACTCGCCACCTGAGAACACCACGATACGCTTGCCTGCGAAGCAGCTATCAACCACGTGCTTTACGCGCTTGGCCATGCTGGACGCGTCAAACCCGGCATAGGATTTCTTGGCGGCTTCCAGGGAGATGACGTCCGTGGGAGGCTTCACCTTGATAATATGGGCACCGAGCAGGGCGGCCATATGGGCGGCGTAGGCGCAGATATCCAGCGCCGTCTCACCAGCTTTGTCCAGCATCGGGCCACGCGGATAGGACCATACGACAACAGCAAGTCCGGCGGATTTAGCTTCCTCGGCCATCTCACGGATTTCTTCCATCAGTTCAAACGCGAATTCGGAACCTGGATAAATCGTGAAGCCGATGGCCGAGCAGCCAAGGCGCAGCGCATCCGACACTGAGCCGGTAAGCGCCTGGTTTTGCAGCGTGGCCAGCGAATTGGATGAATTCACCTTTAGAATGGTTGGAATTTGACCGGCAAACGCGGCGGCACCGACCTCCAACATTCCAAGAGGTGCTGCATAGGCTGAAAGCCCGGCATCTACCGCCAGCTGGTAGTGGTAATATGGGTCATATGCCGCGGGATTTGGGGCGAAGGAGCGGGCCGGACCATGCTCGAAGCCCTGATCGACCGGCAGAATCACCAGCTTTCCGGTGCCCGCCAGCTTGCCATGCATTAAAATGCGGGCAAGATTCGCCTTGGTGCCGGGATTGTCGCTCTCGTAATGCGACAGGATTTTCTTAACCGTATCGGTCATCGCCATATGAACCAGTCCTCCATTGGGAAACTCGCGGCCATGTAACGCATGGCGGCGGCAATGTCATCC
>JAGWIE010000172.1 GCA_028866445.1 Rhodospirillales bacterium
TATTTATGCAGCCAGTCTGTGAACAAAGCCCCCAGCTCATGCGGCAGGCGCAGCATGGTGGTGTAGGCGCTGGTCGCTCCCGCTTTCGCGGCTTCTTCAAGTATCTTCTCCATCTCAGCATCGTTCAGGCCGGGGATCATCGGCGAGGCCATCACCCCCACCGGAATGCCCGCCTCGGCAAGTTCGGAGATTGCGGCGAGACGCCGGGCGGGGGAGGCCGCGCGCGGTTCCATCGCACGAGCCAAGGCAGGGTCCAGCGTGGTGATGGAAACATGCACCTTGGCCAGCCCGTTCGTGGCCATGCGGGCGAGAATGTCTTTGTCCCGCACCACGCCGGCGGATTTGGTGACGATGCCGACAGGGTTGTTGAAATGTTCCAACACTTCAAGAACCGAACGCGTGAGGCAGAGCGTTCGCTCCACTGGCTGATACGGGTCGGTGTTGGAGCCCAGCACAATCACGCCGGGTTTGTAGCCTGTGCGTGAAAGCTCTTTTTTCAGCAGACGGGCTGCCTCCGGCTTGAACACAATCTTTGTTTCGAAATCCAGGCCTGGGGAGAAGCCAAGATAAGCGTGGCTTGGCCGGGCAAAGCAATAAATGCAGCCATGCTCGCAGCCCCGGTAAGGGTTTACGCTTGTATCGAATGCGAGGTCCGGGCTGTCGTTCCGGGCGATGATGCTGCGCGTATTATCCCGCACCAACGTGGTTTGCGGCCGTGTCTGTTCATCCTCATGGTTCCAGCCATCGTCGAAAGCCTCTACCCGCTCAACTTCAAAACGGTTGGCCGGGTTTAGCCCTGTGCCGCGCCCTTTAATGGCACCGGGGCCAGCTTCAGCCTTGATTCGCACGCGGGAAACAGACATAGTGTTCATGCTCCGTTCTTGTTTGATTAAGGTCATTTTGAGACCGTAAGTCAAGAACAAAAACAGAACAAATAGATTAAATAAAAAGCTGCCCGCAGCTTCCTTTCATCACCCGGCCAAGCGTTCCTTCAGCCGGGGCATCAGTTCCACCAGATTGCAGGGGCGGTGGCGGGAATCGAGCTGGAAGCGCAAAATATCGTCCCAGCCGTCCTTAACAGCGCCTGTTGAGCCCGGCAGGGCGAAGATATACGTGCCATTTGCCACCCCGCCCAAGGCGCGGGACTGCATGGTGGAGGTGCCGATTTTGGCATAAGAGAGCATCCGAAACAGCTCGCCGAAGCCCTCGATTGTCTTTTCTGTCACGCGCTGAAAGGCTTCCGGCGTCACATCGCGGCCGGTAACACCCGTGCCGCCGGTGGTGATCACCACATCCACATTGGGGTCGGCAATCCAGGCGCGCAACTGCGCCTCGATCAGATCCGCATCGTCCTTAACAATAGCACGTGCCGCCAGCTCATGCCCTGCCTCGGTCACGCGTGCCGCCAGGGTATCGCCAGAGGTGTCGTTCGCCATCGTGCGCGTGTCGGATATCGTGGCGACCGCGATGCTCACGGGAATAAATCGACGGGTTTCGTCAATGCGGCTCATTCTGCATCCGCCGTTTCAACAGGGGTGGGGTTGAAGTCATGCAGGCTTGGGAACTCACCCTGTGCCAACGTGTCCAGGCTGCGTGGCTTCAGGCCGATCTCCTCGGCATAGAGCCAGCTATCAGCCAGCACTTGGCGCACGAAGCGCCGGGTTTCGTCGTTCGGAATGGTTTCGATGAACAGTAGCGGGTCGGAATCGTCTTTAATTCTGCTGTACCAGGCAGAGGCCGCACCCGGCCCGGCATTATAGCTGGCCAGAATGGCAAGCAGATTATCCTGAATGCCCGGCTGCTGGCCTAAATATTTTAAATACGCCTGGCCAAGCGCCAGATTGGCGGAAGGGTCATCGATTGAACCTGTCACACCTTCTGCCCGGCGCATGGTGGCGGCGGTTTGCGGCATAAGCTGCATCAACCCGCGTGCACCAACGCGCGAGGTGGCACCCGCGTCAAAGCCGGATTCGGTGCGGGCGAGGGCATAGAGCAGTGCCGGGTCCACGCTGAATCCGCCTTGCGGATGCATGGCAGGCAAGGGTAGGCGGGCACCGGCAATTTCGTCCACCGGGCTCGGCATGGTGCTGGCGATGGCGATGGAGATATCGACCAACCCGGCGCGCGCGGCCACGGCCATAACGGCGTGGCCAAGGCCGGGGGTGGATTGCATTTGCGGCCAGAGGGCGCGCAATGCCGTTTCGGCCTGGCCGGTTAGCCCGATCTGCAGCATCTCGAAGGCAAGATGGCCATCTGGCAGGGAATCAACGGCGGAAACATCCGCTTCCGTTAATGTAGCCGCGATTCCCGTGGGGCCGAAGCCCTGGCCGAGCAGACGGCCTGCCAGCATTCCATAAAACGTATCCCCGGCCCAGGAAGCCTGATGCAGCCAGTCCAGGTATTGGTCCGGCTGCTGCTGGCGCAAAGCCGCACGGGCGGCCCAGAAGGCGCTTGCCGCGCGGTCATCATCAGAGATGCCTTGCATTTGCGCACCTTCGCGGAAATCATCCGCGGCGTCAGTCAGGTCGTTTTTCTTCCAGTCATCAAGCCCGGCCAGAAATTCCTGTCGCCAGGCAGCACTTTCTGGTGCTGCACAGGGGCGCGCCGCACCGCGGGCGCTCAGCGTATCTTCCGGCAAAAGGGAAAGCTGCGGCGCTTGCGGCATTTCAGCGCGTGTCAGCTTGTGCTGCATCAGCGCGTAAATGGCGGGCGCCTCGGGCTCGGTGGAATACTTGGCCCACCAGGCGGTGAGTTCCGCAGGTTTGGTGATGTAATTATCGCTTAAATACCGCTCGGCCAGCACCACGCCAACCAGCCCTGTATCCGCCACCCGCCCCAGCATTTGGTCAGCGGCGGTAAAATCCCCCTGCTGCTGCAGTTGCCGGGCACGCTGGTAGAACGCCACATCGCTGGGGGCAAGCGGCTGCGGCAGCACCACCTCCACGTCGCCTGAGGGCGCGTTACGTGGCACGGCATAAGCTACAGAATCCCCATTGGTGCCATCATCGGGCGGAGTGGGGGGCGTTGTCGTTCCCGATCCTTGCCCCATATCGAGGGACTTCGCCAAAGCCTGCGTGGGGGCCACGCAGGCAAAAGCAAAAACGGACAAGGCGGCAAACGCCGTACGTGTCACGTTCAGGCGGGAGAGCGGTTTGATGGCTCCTCGCATGAGGCTGGCCTACACATGTCTTAACGATGACGCAAGCCTGAAAGGCGACACACATCTCCAATCACGAGACGGTCGCGGCCTGTACCACATTTTTGCCATAGTTCGGCACAGAATTCCAGGGAAGAATTTGGAGTAAAGCCATGAAAATTTAGTTAATCAGGTTTGCGTTTCCAACCATGCTCGCAATTGCAACATGTCCTGCCAGGATTCGCGTTTGGCCAGTGGCGTGCGCAGCAAATAAGCCGGATGATAGCTGGGAAGGGCGGGCAGGGTGGTTGGCAAACCCTCGATTCGCACCTGCTGCCACCGCCCGCGCACCCGCCTTATGCCGTTTTGGGCTTCGATTCCCAGCAACGCCTTCGCCGCCACCGCGCCGAGGATAACCAAGCCCGCCGGGGCGATAAGCGCGATATGCCGGTGTAAAAAAGGCAGACAAAGCGCAATTTCAGATTCCGTGGGCGTGCGGTTACCGGGCGGGCGCCATGGTACAGTGTTGATAATACGCGCTTTCGTGCGGTCCAGCCCGATGGAGCCGAGCATTTTGTCCAGCAACTGCCCGGCGGGGCCGATAAAGGGTTTCCCGGCGCGGTCTTCCTCGGCGCCCGGTGCTTCCCCGATAATGACAAGCCGGGCATCCGCCGCGCCGTCGGCAAAAACCAATTGAGTTGCGGTGTCGCGCAGCGCACAGCCGGAAAAACCGCGCATAGCGGCTTCCAGCTCGTCCAGGCTCATGCAGGCAGCGGCAAGCAGGGCGGCGTCTTCCGGCCCGGCAAGTGTGGCGGGTGGGATACGGCGGGGCGAGGGCGGCTTCTGAAATGCCAGTGGAACTGGCGGCGCGGCGTTGCGGCGGTCCTGCGGCGTTTCAGCCAGCGCCTCATCCGCCCCCCACTCGCATTGCAGCTTCAGCGCGTCCAGCAATTCCATGCCCGAATTATTATCTTGGCTCACCCGGCAGGGCCAGCCCTTTACGTAATGCTGGGTTTGTCATTAGACCGGCAGGCAAGATCA
>JAGWIE010000173.1 GCA_028866445.1 Rhodospirillales bacterium
CACCAGCAGAATCTGCTTATCTTCCTTCATCACGCTTTCCAACGCGCGGACGGATTTTTCGCGGCCCACAAAGAGCGGCACGATCATGTGCGGGAACACCACGATATCTCGCAGCGGCAAAACCGCGAGGGTCTCTATGGGCGATCCGGGCTTTTTAACGTCTGACATATTTCATTCCTTTGGTCTCCCATCTGCCCAAAAAAGGCACAGAACGGGGTGCCGTTTAACGGCCACAATCGACATATCGGCAGGCAGGTGTTTGCCTGCAAGCCACGAATAGGAGGCTTGCAGGCCGCGCGTCAGGATGCGTTCTCCGTCCGCTGTTCCGAGTAGAGATAGAGCGGCTCGGCTCGGCCCTCGGCCACCTCGCCGGAAATAACCACCTCCGAAACCCCTTCCAGCCCCGGCAGGTCGAACATGGTCGCCAGCAAAATGCCTTCCATGATCGAGCGCAGGCCGCGCGCGCCGGTTCTGCGCTTGATGGCGCGGTTGGAAATTACCTTCAGCGCGTCCTCGGTGAAGGTGAGCTTCACCCCCTCCATCTCGAACAACCGGCCATATTGCTTCACCAACGCGTTCTTCGGCCTGGTCAAAATCTCGATCAGCGCCGCTTCGTCGAGGTCTTCCAGCGTAGCGACAACCGGCAGACGGCCGATAAATTCCGGGATCAACCCGAATTTCAGCAAGTCTTCTGGCTCAACGTCACGCAGGATGGCGCCTGTACGCCGCTCATCCGGACTGCGCACCTCGGCCCCGAAGCCAATTCCCGAACCCTTGCCGCGGGCGGAGATGATCTTCTCCAACCCGGCGAAAGCACCACCGCAGATGAACAGAATGTTGGTGGTATCCACCTGCAGGAATTCCTGCTGCGGATGCTTGCGCCCTCCTTGCGGGGGAACGGAAGCCACCGTGCCTTCCATGATCTTCAAGAGCGCCTGCTGCACGCCCTCGCCAGAAACATCCCGCGTGATCGAGGGATTGTCTGACTTGCGGGAGATTTTATCGACCTCGTCGATATAGACGATGCCGCGCTGCGCCCTCTCCACGTTGTAATCGGCCGATTGCAGCAGTTTGAGGATGATGTTTTCCACATCCTCGCCCACGTAACCAGCCTCCGTGAGGGTGGTGGCGTCCGCCATGGTGAAGGGCACATCTAGAATCCGCGCCAGCGTCTGCGCCAGCAGCGTCTTGCCGGAGCCAGTAGGCCCAACCAGCATGATGTTGGATTTCGCAATCTCGATGTCGTTATTCTTGGTCGCGTGCGAAAGTCGCTTGTAGTGGTTGTGCACCGCAACAGACAATACACGCTTGGCGTGCGCCTGGCCGATGACATAATCATCAAGCACTTTGCAGATTTCGCGCGGCGTTGGCACGCCATCCCGTGTCTTCACGAGTTGCGTTTTATGCTCCTCGCGAATGATATCCATGCACAGCTCGACGCATTCATCGCAGATGAACACGGTCGGGCCGGCAATGAGCTTCCGCACCTCATGCTGCGATTTGCCGCAGAAGGAGCAGTAAAGCGTATTTTTTGTGTCGCCCGATTTACTGGTCATAGTCACTCCACAACCCGCGCCGTAGAAAAAAAGACTAGCCGCCCGTGCCGGAGGGCACAAGCGCCAGGCGGTTTTCCCAAAAATTCTGGATTTTCAGGCCCATAATCGGAAAATCCGGCCTGACCGCTGTTTTTTCTTGCCGCGGAACGTCAAAAAAACGAAAAATCCGGCGCCGCTAAACACGGCGCGCCGGATTTAGAGCCCTCGAAACAGAAGCAGCCAGTTAGCTATCTTTGGATTCTGCCTTCGGCGCCTCATCCTTCACAGAGCCGGTCTCTGCCTGAGATTTTACAACCTCATCCACGATGCCGAAATCCTTGGCTTCCTGAGCCGACATATAGGTATCACGCTCCAACTTCGCCTCAATTGCTTCAAGGGGCTGGCCGGTGTGATCCACATAAATCTGGTTCAACTTACTGCGCAGCTTCAAAATCTCGCGCGCCTGAATTTCGATATCGGTCGCCTGCCCCTGGGCGCCGCCGGATGGCTGATGCACCATCACCCGCGCGTTCGGCAGGGCGAATCGTTTGCCCTTGGCGCCAGCGCAAAGCAGGAGGCTGCCCATGGAGGCTGCCTGGCCGAGGCAGAGCGTGGAAACCGGCGAGCGGATATATTGCATCGTGTCGTAAATCGCGAGGCCGGAGGAAACCACGCCACCAGGGCTATTGATATAGAAAGAGATTTCCTTGTTCGGATTCTCGCTCTCCAGGAACAATAGCTGTGCGCAAAGCAGAGATGACACCACATCGTTCACCTGGCCGGTGAGGAAGATGATACGCTCCTTCAAAAGCCTGGAATAAATATCGTAAGAGCGTTCACCGCGCGCGGTCTGCTCCACCACCATCGGCACGAGGTTATTGTTGTAAACCTCGACAGGATCACGATCCCACATTTAATTTCAATCCTTTATCTTACATAACCGCCGAGGTTAGCCCCGCGAAGCGCCTGAAGAGGCCACCGCGCGGGCGAAACGCAGCGTCATGACCATAGGTTAGAGCATCTTTCCAGTTCGTCTAGAGCGCCGCACAGAAAAGCAGAAGCCCTGCCCCATCAGGGCAAGGCTTCTGGCCGTCTTGCAAAACCTTGAAGAAGGTTTTTCTTATTCTTCCGGGTCTTTCGCCAGCTCTTCAGCAGAGACCTGAACCTCGTCCTGCTTCACGGAACCCAGCAGGAAATCGATCACCTTGTCCTCGAAAATCGGGCCGCGGAAGCGCTCCATCTGCTGCGGGTTCTTGCGGAAGAACTCCACCACCTGCATGGCCTGGTTGCCGTAACGCATCGCTTCATTGAACATGGCGCGCTGCAATTCCTGGTCGGTCACCTGCACCTCGTTGGTGCGGCCGATCTCGGCCACCAGTAGGCCCAGGCGCACGCGGCGGTCAGCAATGGCGCGGTATTCCGCCTTCAGCGTCTCTTCGTCCTTGCCTTCATCCTCAGGGTCGGCTTGGCCGGATTGCTTCTCAGCCTCAACCTGCTGCCAGATGGCGTTAAACTCGGCATCCACCAGCGAAACCGGCGCGTCGAACTGCGCTTTTTCAGCTAGCGCGTCCAGCAAAGCGCGCTTTAGCTTGGAACGGGTCAGCCCTTCATATTCGCGGCTGATCTGCTCTTTCACGCGCTCCTTAAGCTGCTCCAGCCCTTCCAGGCCAACAGCCTTGCCCAGCTCGTCGTCGATAGCCGGAATTGCGGCCACGGAAAGCTCCTTGGCGGTGATCTCGAACTCGGCGGTCTTACCTGCCAGGTCCTTCGCACCGTAATCTTCTGGGAAGTTCACGGTGATCGTCTTGGTCTCGCCAACCCTCATGCCTTCCACCTGTTCGGTGAAACCAGGGATGAAGCCATCGCCGGCAACGGTCAGCGCCACATCCTGTGCGGTGCCGCCATCGAAGGCCACACCGTCGATTCGGCCAATGAAATCCACCTTAAGCTGCTCGCCCGCCGCGGCGGCGCGTTCTTCCTCAACCTTTGTGAAGCTCTTGCGCTGGTCGGCGATGGCCTTCAGCGACTCTTCAATCTTCTCGTCACTCACGGCGGCAACAGGCTTGCTCAGCGTCACGTCTGAAAGGTCCGGCACGGAAACTTCCGGCAACACTTCCATCTCCACGGTGAATTCCAGGTCGGAATCATTGCCGGGCTTGGTGATCTCGAGCTTCGGCTGCATGGCCGGGCGCAAATTACGCTCGGAGAGCAACTGGCTGTGCGCCTCGTTCACCGCACCTTCCAGAATCTCGGCCGCCACGGCTTCGCCATAGCGCTTTTTCACAATGTTCAGGGGCACCTTGCCGGGGCGGAAGCCGGGCATCTGCATCGTCTTGCTCAGCTCGGCCAAACGCTTCTCACGCTTAGCGGCCAACACGGGTTCGGGAACCACGACCGTAAAGCCGCGTTTCAAGCCGTCGGAGAGCGTTTCAGTAACCTGCATGGGACGAATAAACCTCAACAAATCAATAACTTAAATCCAGGTGGTGCGGGCGGAGGGACTTGAACCCCCATGGCTTTCGCCACCAGAACCTAAATCTGGCGTGTCTACCAGTTTCACCACGCCCGCGGCTAAACCTGCAACTCAAGCCGGGGCGCATAGCGCGTGTTGCGCTCTTTCACAAGCATC
>JAGWIE010000174.1 GCA_028866445.1 Rhodospirillales bacterium
CGGCCAGGGCACTGAGCGGATACGCCTCGCCGGACAAGGTTTTGAACGAAAATTCATGCGCGCTGGCCATTTTCACTCCTGGTAACTAAAAACCCGTCATGCCGAATGAACCACCGATTCAGGGTCTCATCAATGTCATGGCCGCGCTTCGCGACCCCGAGACCGGCTGCCCTTGGGACAAGGAGCAGGATTTCGTCAGTATTGCACCCTATACCATCGAAGAAGCCTATGAGGTGCGCGCGGCCATAGCCAGCGGTGACCCCTTGGTGCTGAAGGATGAGCTGGGAGATTTGCTGTTTCAGGTTGTCTATCATGCCCGCATGGCCGAGGAGCGCGGCTGGTTCAAATTCGACGACGTGGCAGAGACAATTAAGGGCAAGATGATCCGCCGTCACCCGCATGTGTTTGGGGAAGAGGCCGCCCGCAGTTCTGCCGGGCAAACCGCCGCCTGGGAGGCGCAGAAGGCTGCTGAGCGCGCGGCACAGGCCCAGCATGGCGCGCTGGATGGCGTGGCCGAAGCGTTGCCCGCGTTAAGGCGCGCTCAGAAGCTCACCAGCCGCGCCGCCCGGGTGAAGTTCGACTGGCCAAACGCTGAGGCCGTGCTGGACAAGATGGATGAGGAAGTGGCCGAATTGAAGGCCGAGCTGGGCGAGGCAAAGCCAGAGCGCATTGCCGATGAGCTTGGCGACATGTTGTTTGTGATGGTGAATTTGGCCCGCAAGCTGGGGCAGGACGCGGAAACTTGCCTGGAAGGGGCAAACGCGAAATTCATCCGCCGGTTTGGCCGGGTGGAGGCCTTGCTTGCCGCCAACGGTAAAACCCCGCGTGACTCAACGCTGGATGAGATGGAAGATTTATGGGCCAAGGCGAAGAAGGAGGGGCTATGAAAACACTGCTCGAAGGTTATGAGCGGTTCCGCAACGGCTATTGGCAGGAGCATAAGGACCGTTACACCACTCTGGCACGGGACGGGCAGGCCCCGGCGGCATTGGTGATCGCCTGTGCTGATTCGCGCGTGGCACCGGAGATGATTTTTGATTGTGCGCCGGGTGAAATTTTCGTGGTGCGCAACGTGAGTGCGCTGGTGCCGCCCTACGCACCGGACGGCAAGCAGCACGGTACCTCAGCCGCCGTGGAATTCGCGGTGAACGCTTTGCATGTGCGCAGCATCGTAGTGCTGGGCCATAGCCGCTGCGGCGGCGTGCGGGCGCTGATGGAGGGGCCTGAGGGTGGGCGCGACTTCGTGGATTCCTGGATGAAGATCGCCAAGGCCGCCCGGCAGCGGGTTTGCGACGCGCCCGAGACCGCGAATGCTGATTTCGAGGCGCAATGTGCGGCCTGCGAGCATGAAACGGTTCGCGTCTCGCTCGCCAATCTGCTCACGTTTCCCTGGATAAAGGAGCGCGTGCTGGATGGCAGGCTGACCTTGGCCGGGCTGCATTTCAACGTTGAAACCGGCCATTTGCAGATGGTGTAAACCGCAGCGGGAATATGACGCTTGAAATAAATGTAGCCTTGGCTACATTTAGCAGACGTGGAGTGCCCGCTGAACATGGATGCCGAGACGCAGACCGGATTAAGCAGCCGGACAGAGGTGGAAATTCGTGCCGTTCTGGCCGGGCGCAGCCGCGGGCTCGGCACGCCTTTGCTGTTTGCGGGGCCTGCGGTCATTGCCTCGATCGCGTATATGGACCCAGGTAATTTCGCGACCAATATCCAGGCCGGGGCGCGATATAATTACCAGCTTCTTTGGGTGGTGGTGCTGGCCAACCTCATCGCCATGCTGTTCCAGGCGCTTTCGGCCAAGCTGGGCCTGATAACCGGCCGCAACCTGGCGGAATTATGCCGCACCCACCTGCCCCGCCCCCTTGTTTACGCCATGTGGGCGGTGAGCGAAGTGGCGGCCATGGCAACTGATCTCGCGGAATTTTTAGGCGGGGCGATTGGGCTTTCGCTCTTGTGCCATTTGCCGTTGATGGCGGGCATGGTGGTAACCGGATTTATCACATACGCCATGTTGCTGCTGGGTGGGCGCGGTTTCAGGCCAATGGAGCTGATGATCGGCTTACTGGTTCTGATTATCGCGGTTTGCTACGTGGCGGAGTTGTTCTTCGCCCCGGTGAACTGGGCCGCTGCGGCCACGGGTTCGGTGTTGCCCCGGCTGCCGGATAGCGAAGCATTGACAATTGCGGTTGGGATTATCGGTGCCACGGTAATGCCGCACGCGCTTTACCTGCATTCCAGCCTTACCCAACACCGTGTGAGGCCCCGAAACGACGAAGAACGCATGATATTGCTGCGCTTTTCCAATCGTGAGGTTGTGGTGGCTCTCAGCGTAGCCGGGTTAGTGAATATAGCGATGGTGATGACGGCCGCAGGCGCATTCCATGCCGGGCACCGCGAGGTGGCGGATATTACCACGGCCTACCACACGCTTTCACCACTTCTGGGCCCGGCGGCGGCGAGCGTGTTTCTGGTATCGCTGATGGCCTCGGGCATTTCATCTTCAACGGTCGGCACCATGGCGGGCCAAGCGATCATGCAAGGCTTCGCGGGGTTTAAAATTCCGGTTTGGGTGCGCCGGGTAGTAACCATGGTGCCAGCCTTTGTGGTGGTGGCCATGGGGGTGAACGCCACCAAAGCGCTGGTGATAAGCCAGGTGGTGCTGTCCTTCGCGCTGCCCGTGCCAATGGTCGCATTGGTGATTTTTACGCGTCGGCAAGACATTATGGGGCGATTTGCAAATACGCGGCTGATGAGCGGAACGGCCATAGGCGGAGCTGGGATAATTCTGGCCCTAAACGCGGTGTTGCTGGCGCAAACGCTGGGCTGATTTCAGATTTTGATTTTTAGTAATTTCAGTAATACCGGCATGGTGAGGCCCTGCACCACCACCGAAAACACCACGACGCCGAATGTGGCGATGAGCACCTGATTACGCATTAAAAGTCCCTGCGGAAGCGAAAGTGCTAAAGCCAGCCCTAGTGCGCCACGTAAACCGCCCCACCAGAGCACATGCTGAAAGCGCATTGGCACGCTTTTGGCCGTATGCTGGAACAGGCTGCAAAGCGGGTAGATGGTGAGCGCCCGCCCGGCCAACACCACCAGAATGATCACAGCCAGAGCCGGATACCCAAGCACGCCAAACGATATTCCTGCCACGGTGACGCCGATGAGCAAAAAGACGAAGGAATTGGCGATAAAGGCCAGAAAATCCCACAACGCCAGGGTGAATTCACGGCCTTTGTCGGACATGAAAACGCCCCAGCTTCTGGCGGAGGCAAGGCCAATATTACCCATGAGCAGCCCGGCTGTAACGGTGGCCAGCACACCAGAGCAATTAAACCGCACCGCCAGCATGAAGGAGCCATAAGCCAGCACCGTGGTGACGGCACTTTCCACCAGATGGTCAGCCGTGCGGCGCAGTAGAATAATGGCAACGCCCGCGCAAACCGCCCCGGAAATAATACCCCCTCCAACCGTGACGGAAAGCAGCCCTGCCACCTGCACCGGCCCTGGATGCCCTTGGCCGGATGCCTGCACCCAGGCCAGAACCAGCGCGAACAGCACCGCCGCCACACCGTCGTTCAGCAGGCTTTCACTTTCCACCAGCAGGCGCAGGCGGCCATGCACACCGTTATCTTTGAACATCGCGATAACGGCGACGGGGTCTGTTGCCGCAATGAGAACACCAAACATAACGGCTGGCTGCAAAGGCCATTTTAAAAGAACATGGGCGGCTACGGCGATAAAGATCGCTGAAATTAAAGTGCCGGGAATGGCGAGGGTGAGGACGGGCAGAGCATCCTGCTTTAGATCTTTCCAGCGGATGTTGAGAGCGGCTTCAAACAACAAAGGTGGCAGAATGATCTCAAAAATGATGTTGCGCGTTAGTACCACACCGGTATGAACGGGGCTGAACGCCAGCCCAATGCCCGCGGCAACAAGCCCCACCGTGTAAGGCAGGCGCAGCTTGCGGGCGATGAGCGCGACTGCGATGGCGACGATCATCAAATCGATCATCGAGGTCAGTAAATCGTTCATTCGCTTTTAATAGCCGGGCGGAGTTGATTATAACACCCAAAGGATCTGGCGTTTAATGATGTATCAATACCGGCAGATTGAAATCGCGCAGAATTTCGATCGTGGCGCCTCCGAAGACA
>JAGWIE010000175.1 GCA_028866445.1 Rhodospirillales bacterium
CGCATTCTCTCCTGCGTCGGCGGCATGGATGCACGGCGTGAGGCCAAATTGCTGCATAGCGGCTGCCATTTCGTCGTCGGCACGCCTGGGCGGCTAAAAGACCATATCGAGCGCGGCAATCTGCGCCTTGCCGAGTTGGAAGCCGTGGTGCTGGACGAGGCCGACGAGATGCTCGACCTCGGTTTCCGCGATGAGCTGGAATTTATCCTCAGCGCCGCGCCGGAAGGCCGCCGCACGCTGCTGTTCTCGGCCACCATCGCGCGCGAGATTGCTGCACTGGCCCGCACATACCAGCACAATGCCCTGCGGATTGACGCCGTTGCCCATAACCAGCCGCACGCGGATATTGAATACCGCGCCGTGCGCGTGGCCGGGCATGAGCTGGAAGCCGCATTGGTGAACATTCTGCGCGCGCAAGATAGCCGGGCCCTGGTGTTCTGCGCCACACGCGACCATGTGCGCACCCTGCACGCGAACCTTATGGCCAGGGGGTTCACCGCCGCTGCCCTGTCCGGCGAGCTTTCACAGGCGGAACGCAACGCCGCACTTTCTGCCCTGCGTGATGGCCGCGCCCAGGTGTGTATCGCAACAGATGTGGCGGCGCGCGGGCTGGATCTACCGGATCTGGACCTCGTGATCCATGCCGATCTGCCAACCAACAAAGCCACCTTCCTGCACCGCTCCGGCCGCACGGGCCGCGCCGGGCGCAAGGGTGTTTCTGTGCTGCTGGTGCCGCATATGCGCCGCCGCCGGGCCGAGATGCTGCTGCGCGAAGCCAATGCCGAAGCCATATGGATTGACCCGCCGACCCCAACTGACATCCGCGCCAAGGATGAGGAGCGGCTACTGAGCCATTCCTCCTTAAGCGAAACGCCGAGCGAAAACGCCCTCGCCCTGGCAGCGAAACTGCTGGAGCGCACCGCGCCGGAAGTCATCGCCGCGGCTTTTGTGAAGCTGGCAGAAGCACATTTGCCCGCCCCGGCGCATGTGACCATTCTGCCGCCAGAGCAAGCCGCCCGCCCAGTGCGCGCCGCGCGCCCTGCCAATGCCGGACGTGCCGAGCGTGCCGAAGTGGCCAATGGCACCTGGTTCCGCGTGGCGCTGGGTCGCAAGCAGAACGCCGACCCGCGCTGGCTGATCCCGTTAATTTGTAAAGCGGGCGGCATCACCAAGCAGGAGATCGGCAGCATCCGTATCTTCGACCGCGAGACCAAGTTCGAAATCGCCCGCGAGGCCGCGCAGGCATTTGCCACCTCCGCCGCTGCTGCCCAGGGCGAAGCCCGCATCGAGCCTGCTGCCGCGCCCGGCAACGCCTCGCCCCGCCCACATTTCGACGGCCCTGCCAAACCCGCTTTCAACAAAAACAAAGCCCCGGCCAAACCTCACGCCCCCAAACCTCACGCCCCCAAACCCTATGCCGCCAAGCATGAGGGCAAGCTGAACGAGCAACAGCGCCGCCGCCGGAACAAAGACGGGCGGGCCTAAATTAATAAATAGAGGGCGATTCAGACGTGAGATTACCCCGCAAAGCGGGTCGATCTCATGTCATTGCGCTCTGAACCACTGATCCAACCTCTCCGCCTTTGCGTAAAATAAGGCGGAGAGTCGAATGACGGAAAGTTATGTCATCATCGGAGGTACCGGCGGGATTGGCCATGCCCTGGCCAAGCGGCTACGCGCTGCTTCGCCGGACGCGACCCTGTATGTTACCAGCCGCTCGGCCGAACGCGCCGCTGAAGCCGCACTGCCGCTGAGTGCGGTGCCGCTGGTGCTGCAGGCAGAATCACCGGAAAGCATAAAGGCCGCGCTGGAGCAGACCAGGCAAGGCGGCGAACTTTCCGGCTTAGCTTATTGCGTGGGCTCCATTTTGTTAAAGCCCTTGGCCAGAACAACCGCGCAAGAGATGCTGGACACCTATGTCCTGAACGTAGTGGGGGCCGCACTTTGCGTGCAGGAAGCCGCTCCCGCCCTGGCAGCGGGGCAAGGTTCGGTAGTGCTGTTCTCCTCCGTCGCGGCGCGGCAAGGCTTTGCCATGCACTCGGCCATTGGCAGTGCCAAGGCAGCGGTGGAAGGGCTTACGCGTTCCCTAGCGGCAGAGCTTGCGCCCCATGTGCGGATAAACTGCGTCGCCCCCAGCCTAACCGAGACGAATATGGCCGCACCCATCATCGGCAATGCGAAAATGAAAGAGGCCATTGCGGCCCTTCACCCGCTGCCGCGCCTTGGCCAGCCGGACGAAGTAGCCGCCCTTGCGGCCTTCCTGCTCGGCCCGGATGCCGGCTGGATCACCGGGGAAGTGTTTGGAATAGACGGTGGCCGCGCCAGTCTGCGTACAGGAAAGGCTTAATCAATACTGGCGCAACAACGCCACCAGCCTACCCTGCACCCGTACCCGCTCCGCAGGCAAAATTTTTGTCTCGTACCGGATGTTCGCTGGCTCCAGCGCGATGGACTGGCCCTTGCGCCGCAGCCGCTTCAACGTCACCTCGTTCTCATCCACCAGCGCCACGATAATCTGACCATTCTCGGCGGCATCTCCCCGGCGGATGATAACTGTGTCGCCATCCAGAATCCCGGCCTCGATCATCGAATCCCCTTCAACAGTGAGCGCGAAATGCTCGCCGCTGCCGAGCATGGACATGGGCACCTCGATCATTTCTTCACTGTCGCGCAGTGCCTCGATCGGCAGACCCGCAGCGATTTTGCCGTAAAGCGGCAGAGAAATCGCCTCCGCTTCCGGGGCTTCAGCCCGCAACCCAGCCAGGCGCGGACCAAAATTGCCTTGAATGACATTGGGCGCGAAACCTCTGGCCTCGGCCTGCCGGGGGTTCATATCCTGCGGCAGTTTCGTGACCTCCAGCGCCCGTGCCCGATGCTTGTGCCGGCGCAGAAAGCCCCGCTCCTCAAGGGCAGAAATGAGCCGGTGAATGCCGGATTTTGAACGTAGATCCAGCGCCTCCTTCATCTCCTCAAAGCTCGGGCTGCAACCTGTTTCACGCAAATGCTTGTCGATGAATAACAGCAGCTCATGCTGCTTCGGGGTGAGCATTAAACATCTCCGGGCAGAGGCTTCAGGAACAAAACGCTAACACGGAATGTTCTAGTTTAGTTCTCGTTTTCGCGTCAAGCGTGTTATGCAAAGCCCAGCGGAAGAATATCGACAATATCCCCGGCTATGGCTTCCGGGGCGAGCGGCGCGCGGCGAATCAGCGCCTCAGCCGTGGCCAAAGCTCGCAACATGCCGGAATTCTGCATCGGCAGCGCCGTGACAACGGGGCCTGCGCCATCATCGCAGAGCGTGGCGCGCACGTAATCCTCACGCTGGTCGTTGGCTTTCATCGGCGCACCGAGCCTGGCCTTCATTAGTTTCGGGGCCTGGGGCGGCAGCCCGCCCAACACGGCAATGGCACCCGCCAGAAACAAGGTGGCGCACACATAGGCTGAAACCGGGTTGCCCGGCAGGCCGATCACCGGCAGGCCGTCAACCTGCCCGAAAATCAACGGCTTGCCGGGGCGCATCGCAATCTTCCAAAAATCCAGTGCGAAGCCGTGCTGCGCCAGCCCCGCCTGCACCAGATCATGCGCGCCCACGCTCGCCCCGCCGGTGGTGACCAGAATATCTGCCCCGCGCGCGGCTTGCGCCCCCGCCGCCACCGCATCCTCGGTATCTCGCGCGATGGGCAGCAGCAGTGGCTCCCCGCCATGGGCTTCCACAAACGCCGCCAGCATCGCCGCGTTGGAATTGGCGATGCCACCTTCCGGCACCGGCTCACCCGGCAGGTTAATCTCGTCCCCCGTGCAGAGAATCGCCACGCGGGGCTTGCGATAAACGCAAAGCCAGGGGTGCCCCGCCGCGCCCGCCACGCCGATATCGCGCACTGAAAGCCGCCGTCCGTTAGGGATCACCTCATCCCCCACCGCGAAATCCTCGCCCTTACGACGAATATGTTTGGCCGGCGCCACAGCCTCGTTCACCTGCACGCCTTGCGCGCCAGCACTGGCGTTTTCCTGGATCAGCACGGCATCCGCGCCATTGGGGATTATGCTGCCGGTAAAAATCCGAACAGCTTCGCCTGGGCCCATTTGCTCGCTGAAGGGATGCCCGGCCGGGGCCTCGCCGATCAGGCGCAGCACGGCACCTGGCTGTGTATCGA
>JAGWIE010000176.1 GCA_028866445.1 Rhodospirillales bacterium
CCAGCGTATCCCTTCCCAGCCTATGCAATTGTCAAAGATCTAAACCAAAAAACAAAACGGCGATCATACAATCGCCGCAAGGCCATCCAGTCTATCCTCAGATGAACAACAGATCAAGTCCGTCGCCAACCTCGGTGGACGGGCTTCTAGCTCTGACTGACCGCCACTGTCAACGCATCGTCATCAACTAAAAATCCCAAAAAACTCCAGGGAAAACCTTACTGCGCACACCAAAACCCTTTGATTTCGTCCAAAAAGCAAAATCGATATGCGTTTAACGCATGGCTCCGAGATACTCTTCCGTCGCCAAAATCCGGGCAAATCCCGCCCCCAAAGTCGCGCATACCGCCTGGATAATCGCGGGCTGGCGGTACTCTTCCCCCAGATCCGGCGCGCCAGTGGCATCCGCGATGAAGTCGACAAAATAATCCTTGTCATGCGCCGCACGGGCCGTGGTCTCGCAGCAGAAATTCGTCATGTACCCGCAAATCGCCAGGGTCTTCACGCCCAGGCTGCGCAAAATCGCCTCCAGCTCCGTGCCCTCGAAGCAGGAGTAACGGCGCTTAGTGATGTGCAGCCCGCCGGGCACAATTTTTAGCCCCGGCACATATTCCGCCTCCACCGTGCCTTCCACAAACCCGACAGGCTCCGCCGCGCCGGAGAAATCAAACATCCGCCCGGCATCGCGCCCATCAGCCCGGTGCACATGCCGCACATAAATCACCGGCTTCCCTGCAGCCTCAAAGCCTTCGATGAGCCGGTTGATCCGCCCGAGCGATGCACCAAACTCCGGCACGCATAACGGCGAGTCCGGCAACGCATAAACATTCTGCACATCAATCAAGAGCAGCGCGGTATCGGGCATAAAAAAACTCCCCAGGTTCATCACCCGGGGAGCCTATACTTTATGCCGCCTCGGCCAGATGACCGCCGATCACCAATCCTTGTTCAGAACCGGAAACCTTCACGGCATCCCCATCCTTCACAACCCCCTCCAGAATAAGCCCGGCCAACGGGTTCTGTAGGTTGCGCTGGATCACCCGCTTCAACGGCCTGGCACCATAAACCGGGTCATACCCCGCCTCAGCCAGCCAATCCCTGGCGGATTGCTCAAGCTCCAGCCTGATTTTGCGCTCCGCCAGCAGCCCTTCCAACCGTTTGAGCTGAATGGTGACGATGGAGCCCATATCCACACGCTGCAACCGGCGGAACAGCACAATTTCATCCAGCCGGTTCAAAAACTCCGGCCGGAAATGTTCGCGCACCCTGGCCATCACGCCAGCTTCGGCCATCCGCACATCCTCGCCTTCCGCCTGCGCGGCCAGAATGTCGGACCCAAGATTGGAGGTCAGCACGATGATGGTGTTCTTGAAATCCACCGTGCGGCCCTGCCCATCAGTCAGGCGGCCATCATCCAGCACCTGGAGCAGCACGTTGAACACATCCTCATGCGCCTTCTCCACCTCGTCGAACAATACAACCTGATAAGGCCGGCGCCGTACCGCCTCGGTCAGCACACCGCCCTCATCATAGCCCACATAGCCCGGAGGCGCTCCAATCAGCCGGGAAACCGCGTGCTTCTCCATGAACTCGCTCATGTCGATCCGCACCATCGCCCGCTCATCGTCGAACAGAAACTCCGCCAGCGCCTTGGTCAGCTCGGTCTTGCCCACACCCGTCGGCCCCAGAAACAGAAAGCTGCCAATCGGCCGGCCAGGGTCCTGCAAGCCAGCGCGCGCGCGGCGTACGGCGTTGGAAACCGCCACAAGTGCGGCCTCCTGCCCCACCACACGGTGCCGCAGATTATCTTCCATATGCAGCAGCTTGGCGCGCTCGCCCTCCAACATCTTTTCCACCGGCACACCGGTCCAGCGCGAGACAACTGCGGCAATCGCCTCTTCCGTCACCGCCTCGTTCAGCAAATTCCCGTCCTGCTTGGCGGCAAGCTGCTTCTCAAGGTCGGGAATGCGGCCATAGAGCAACTCGGAAGCCTTGCCCAAATCACCCTTGCGCTGGGCCATCTCCACCTCGTTGCGGGCCTGGTCGAGTTGCTCCTTCACCTTCTGCACGTCGGCAAGCTCGGCTTTCTCCGCTTTCCACTTGGCCGTCAGCTCGGATGATCTCTCCTCCAGCTCGCCCAACTCAAACTCCAGCTTTTCCAACCGCTCCCGGCTGGCCGCATCGGTCTCCTTGCGCAGCGCCTCCCGCTCGATCTTTAACTGGATCAACCGCCGGTCCAGCTCATCCAGCGCTTCGGGCTTGCTATCCACCTGCATTCTGAGGCGCGACGACGCCTCGTCCATCAGATCGATCGCCTTATCTGGCAAAAACCGGTCGGTGATATAGCGGTTGGAAAGTGTCGCCGCCGCCACCAGGGCGCTGTCGGTTATCCGCACGCCATGATGCAGCTCATACTTCTCCTTAATCCCGCGAAGGATGGAGATTGTATCCTCAACGCTCGGCTCATCCACGAACACAGGCTGGAAGCGCCGCGCCAGCGCCGCGTCCTTCTCCACATATTTGCGGTATTCATCCAGAGTCGTCGCCCCCACGCAATGCAGCGCGCCGCGGGCCAGCTCCGGCTTCAACAAATTGGAGGCATCCATCGCCCCATCCGCCTTGCCCGCCCCCACCAGCGTATGCATTTCGTCGATAAACAGGATAATCTCGCCCTCGGCAGACTCAATCTCCTTCAGCACCGCCTTCAAACGTTCCTCGAACTCCCCGCGATATTTCGCCCCCGCCACCAGCGCGCCCATATCCAGCGCCAGCACGCGTTTATTGCGTAAGCTCTCCGGCACATCGCCATTCACGATGCGCAAAGCGAGCCCTTCTATAATCGCGGTCTTGCCCACGCCGGGTTCGCCGATCAGCACGGGGTTGTTCTTCGTCCGCCGCGCCAGCACCTGGATCGTGCGCCGTATCTCCTCGTCACGCCCAATCACCGGGTCCAGCTTCTGGTCCCGCGCCAGTTGCGTCACGTCCCGCGCATATTTCTTCAACGCGTCGAATTGCTGCTCAGCCGTGGCGCTATCCACCTTCCGGCCCTTGCGCACATCATTCACCGCCTTCTCCAACGCCTGGGCCGAAACACCCGCTGCCTTCAACGCTCGCCCGGCACCATTATCGCTCGCCGCCAGCGCCACCAACACCCGGTCTTGCGCCACAAAACCGTCTCCGGCCTTGGTCGCCGCCTGCTGTGCGGCATCCAGCACACGCACCAAATCCGGCGTTATCCCCGGCTGCCCGGCACCTGAGCCCGATACCTTGGGTAGTTTCGCCACGGCGGCATCCACGGCCTGCCTGGCAGCCAGCGGGTCACCCCCGGCCACGCGAATCAACCCGCTCGCCGCCCCTTCTTCATCATCGAGAAACGCCTTCAGTAGATGCTCCGGCGTAATCTGCTGGTTATATTCACGCATCGCAATGGTTTGCGCCGCCTGAATAAAGCCTCTTGCCCGCTCCGTGAACTTTTCAAAATCCATATTTCCGCTCCTTTATCGTCCCTGCATCCCAGGCGACGCTCAGGCCACGTCCCTTTTTAGGCAACGTATCCTTGCTAAGTAATATGGGCGGAGCCATGATTTGGCTCAAGTGTTTTGTCCGAAGGTATGTCCGCCATGCGCATCGAAACTCTTTTTCGCTACCCGGTAAAAGGTCTGACCCCGGAGACCATGACACAGGCAAGTCTTACCCCAGGGCGCTGCATCCCGTGGGACCGCGCCTTCGCACTCAAACAGGGCGACGCTGAGTTGGACGAAGAGAACCCCGCATGGATTCCCAAAATGAACTTCATGTGCCTGGCCAAAAATGCTCGCGCCGCCGCACTGAAAACCCGTTTCGACGACCAAACCAGCCTGCTCGCTGTCGAAGGGCCGGATGGCCGGCTCACCGCTTCCCCTTTCACCCCGGAAGGCCAAGCCGCGCTCACCCGCTATTTCACCGCCTTCCTGGGCCCGGAAGCCCGCTTCGGCGCGCAGGGCGAGGCACCGCAATTCCGCTTTTTCCCGGGCCATAGTTTCTGTGACCACAGAACCCAGGTGATAAGCCTCATCGGCCTCTCCTCGCTGGCCGCGCTGGAACAAGCCGTGGGTGCCCCGCGCGACAAGCGCCGTTTCCGCGCCAATATTTATAT
>JAGWIE010000177.1 GCA_028866445.1 Rhodospirillales bacterium
CAGATCATCAGGCTGCTATAGCCGATGCGCTCATTACCGGGAATAACGAGAGGGCGTTTGTCTGGCTGAAAGCCATTAATTCGCCAGGTTTTTGTTCCGCCATGCCGGGAGAGTAAACGAAGCTGTTGAGCCCCTACGAGACGCAGCAGCGCATCGGCATTGACGTTGGGGGCGGTTTGCAGGGCATATGCCGCCACATCCGCGCGGCTTTTAAGATCGTCCATCCAATACAACCGTTGCCTGCCAAGAACAGGGATGATCGCCACAATCTCGATGAGCAGGATCGAGAAAACCGTGCACCATAGCAATTTGCTGGGGAGCGACGTGGGCTGTGGTTTAAGACGTGCGAGCCAGCTCATGTGGTTTGCAGTGCGGTTGCGGCGGCTTTGCGCCCGGCGGCGAAAAGCTGCTCGATGAAAGCCCGGTCGGTATTCAATTTGGAAGATAACGGGTGCCGGCCGAGAGCCTCGTCGGCGCAGATATCCAGCAGCTTTATTTGGCGGGGGAGCATGGAAAGTTCGGCCGAAAGCGGCGCCTGGAAGGCAATTTCATGCAGGCGGTGGACGATATCCGCTGTTGAGCTTGGTACGCCCCGGCGCTGGCGCGGCTGGGCGCGGATAAGGATCAGCCGTTCCGGCAGGGGGCTAAGTACGGGTGCCAGAGGCGGGTTGCAGCTATACCCGCCATCCCAGTAAGACCGGCCTTTTATCTGCACGGCGGGAAACATCATGGGGATGCAGGCGGAGGCGAGCAGTTCCGAAACGCCGATCTGCTCATTCGTGAACACCACCGCTTCGCCGTTTTCAACATCCGTGGCACCCACATAAAGCCGCGCCGCGCCGGGTTTTCGCAGGCTTTTCACGTCCAGCACCTCGCGCAGCAGCAGCTCCAGCGGGTTTTGCCCCAGCGGGTTGAGCTGCCCGGGGTCGAACATTCTCAATGCCTGGGTAAGCCCTGTCCAGGCGAAATCCTGACTCAGCGCCTTGGTTGTGCCCCACATCCAGTCGAGCGGCGTGGCCGGGATGTTGCCGAAGAGGTTACCTTCCATCACCTTTGCCCAGAGCGCGGAAACCGCTTCGCGCGCGCCCTGTGGGCCGCCATTCACCATGCCTTGCACCGCCATGGCGGCGATCATGGCGCCAGAGGACACGCCGGTAATGGCGTCGAAGGTGATACCTGCCTCCAGCAGCCGGTCCAGTGCGCCCCAGGTGAAGGCACCATGCGCCCCGCCGCCTTGCAAGGCGATAGCTGTACTGGCGCGCGGGGAGGAAGGACTAGGCATGATGTTCACCATTTTGTGAACGAAAGCGGCGAGTCTTGGCAATCGTAGAATTATCCCAGTGGCGGAAAACCCAATCCCACGGCGATGCGGTTCCAGGCATTGATGGTGGCGATGACAACGCAAAGCTGGGCGAACGCCTCGGGGGTGAGGGCGTGTTCTGCTTCCGCCCGCTCAGCCTCGGTAATATGCGCATGGGGCAGGGCGGTGAGGCGCTCCGCCCAGGCCAGGGCGGCGCGTTCGCGGGCTGAGAAAACGCCCGAATCGCGCCATGCCGCCAAAAGGTCGAGTTTCGCCTGCGCCACCCCTAGCTTACGCGCGGTGCTTAGGTGGAATTGGACGCAGAAGGCACAGCCATTTATCTGCGAGGCGCGGATTTTTATGAGCTCGGTAAGGGGCTCTTCCAGCCCGGCGGTTTTCATGGCGGCGGTAAGCCCCCGCAAGCTGGCTGTTACCGTTGGATAAACTTCTGAAAATTCGTGGAAATTCATGTCTGGCTCCTGATCTGCGGGTATTACAGCTCCTGCCGCGATTGACGGGCAAGGGTGCCCACGACTATACCCCGCCAACACGCCAGACCGGGGACGGTCCGGCGATTGGTTTTGTTTGTTTTTTGCTGGAGTAGAACGCCGTGAAACGGACCTATCAACCTTCCAAGCTCGTCCGCAAGCGTCGGCACGGTTTCCGCGCCCGCATGGCGACGGTCGGTGGCCGCAAGGTGATCGCCAGCCGCCGCGCCAAGGGCCGCGCCAAGCTCTCCGCCTGATCGCGCGCCCGGCGCGCCGCCTACGCTGATGGCCAAGTCCCAAACCCCGCCCGCACGGTTAACCCGGCGTGCTGAGTTTTTGCGCCTGGCTTCAGGTGGCAAAAAAATCGCCAGGCATGGTTTTGTGCTTCAGGCCGCCAAAGATGGTCAGGCTGAAGTTCTGCGCGTGGGCTACACGGCCACCAAAAAAATCGGCAACGCCGTCATTCGCAACCGCGCCAAACGCCGGTTGCGGGAGGCGGCGAGGCTGCTTCTGGCCGGACGCAGCCTGCCGGGGGTTGAGTTGGTGCTGATCGCGCGGCGCGAGACCGGGGAGATGGAATTTTCCCGGCTTACGCAAAATCTGAACAAGGCGCTGGACGAGGTTCTCGCATGAGCCCCGCAGCTCTCATGCTCTCGGGCGCGGTTCGTGTTTATGAACTCACTCTTCGCCCCGTTATTGGGGCCAATTGCCGTTATTATCCTTCTTGCAGCGCTTATGCGCGCGAGGCGCTGGCCTGCCATGGCGCCGCAAAGGGCAGCTTGCTCGCGGCACGGCGTATTCTGCGTTGCCACCCTTTTCATGCCGGCGGATACGACCCGGTCCCCCTTCCCAAGGATAGCTGAACCTGATGGACTCGAAGCGCCTCATCCTCGCCCTTGCCATATCCTTCGGCATTCTGGCCGTGTTTACCGTCGTGCAGGAAAGGTTCTTTCCTGCCCCGAACCCGCCGCAGACCATGCAGCAGGCCAAACAGGCCGCGGGTACCACGCAAGCTGCGATTGAGGCTGGTGCGCCCGGCACGGCGCAGGCAGCACCCGCCAATGGCCCGCGTTTGGCGGTTGACGCGCCAATGCTGAAAGGCAGCATCGGCCTGACCGGCGCGATGTTTGATGATGTGGTGCTGAAGGATTACCACGAGACCATCGCCAAGACTTCGCCGCTGGTGCAGATTGAGGGTCGGCGTGGCAGCGCCACCCCGTCTTACGCACAGTTTGGCTGGACCGCACCTTCCGGCGTAAAAGTGCCGGATGACAACACCGTATGGACGCCAAGCGCTCAGGAGCTGACGCCGGATAGCCCCGTCACCCTCTCCTGGGATAACGGCCAGGGGCAGGTTTTCCAGCTACTTCTGAAAATCGACGATAAGTTCATGTTCACTGTCACGCAAAACGTGGTGAACCATGGCGCAGCGCCGGTTACGGTGTTTCCCTGGTCGCGCGTGGTACGGGATTATAAGCCCACGGAGCAATCGAGCTGGGTGCTGTTTGATGGCCCGCTCGGCGTGTTCAATAATACGCTGAAGCAGGAAGGCTATGGGCCGCTGAAAAACAACGGCGAGAAAGCACCGGGCGGCGTTGCGTATTCCACCGCCGGGCCTGGCGGCTGGACCGGCATTACCGACAAATACTGGCTGACGGCCATTGCCCCGGAGCAATTCACGCAGATGAACGCCAGCATGAGCTATAACACGGTGAGCGATGGCGATGGCGGGGCTTATCAGACCAGCTTCATCACCCAGAGCCCGCTGAATGTGCCAGCAGGCGGGCAGGCAGGCTTCACCAGCCAGCTTTTCACCGGCGCCAAGGTGGTGAAGATTCTGGATTATTACCAGGATACCTATCACATTCCGGATTTCTACAAGGCGGTTGATTTCGGCGTTCTTTACATCATTACCAAACCGATTTTCTTCTGCCTGGACTGGCTGAACACGCTCACCGGTAATTTCGGCCTGGCGATCATCATCTTCACGATTGGCGTGAAATTGCTGTTCTTTCCGCTGGCGAGCTATTCTTACCGCTCAATGGGCCGGATGAAGGCGATGCAGCCCAAAATCGCGGCGCTTAAGGAGCAATATAAGGACGATCAGACCAAGCTCCAGCAGGCGACGATGGAGCTGTATAAGACCGAGAAGATCAACCCGGCTTCTGGCTGTTTGCCGATGCTCGTGCAAATTCCGGTGTTCTTCTCGCTCTATAAGGTTATCTTCATCACCATCGA